>NZ_LSJW01000315.1:0-75238 GCF_001557335.1 Microbacterium sp. CCH5-D1 | reverse complement strand
TCGTCGGCCGACTCAGCTCTGCGCGCCGGGCGAGCTCCGCGACGGTCACGCCGTGCACGCCGCGCCTCTCGATCAGCGCATCGGCCGCATCGAGGATCTTCGTCTGCGTGGCATCCCAGAGAGGTTGACGTTCTTCCATGATGTGTCACACTGTAACGCATGGGCCAAGAGAACGGCAGGGTCGATGCGGACTCGCTGATGAGATGGAACGGCTGGGGCGACCCGGCCAAGGCGAAGGGGCTGCCTCTGCCGGTGCGTGCTCTGCTGCCGATGCTGTTGGGGCGCGTCCGCACGCCCGCTCCCGCCGTCGAACTCTCGGAGGTGCAGCTGCGCCCGTCGCGTCTGACAGCGGAAGACCGCGCGGCGTTCGTCCTCGCCGTCGGCCTCGAGAACGTCGACGACACACCGGAGGCCCGCGTCCGTCACGCGGGCGGGCGCTCGACGCCCGACCTGCTTCGCCGACGCGAGGCACGACAGGACGCACCGGACGCCGTCGTCCGCCCCGCCGACCACGACGAGGTCCGTGCGTGTCTCGATGCTGCGGCGGCGCGAGGTGTCGCCGTCATCCCCTTCGGTGGCGGGACGAGCGTCGTCGGCGCACTCGATCCTGAACGGGGCGCGCATCACGCCGTGGTCAGTCTCGATCTGCGGCGGTTGAGCGGCATGGTGCGGCTCGATGAGACCAGTGGTGAGGCCGTGCTCGCGGCCGGCACGACGGGGCCGGAGGCGGAGGCGCTGCTTTCCGCGCGCGGGTTCGAGCTCGGTCATTTTCCGCAGAGCTTCCGCTATGCCACGATCGGCGGATTCGCGGCGGCTCGGTCTTCGGGGCAGAACTCTGCGGGGAACGGGCGCTTCGACACGATGGTGACCGGGATCAGAGTGGCCACCCCGACCGGCGACATCGAGCTCGGGCGGTCGCCGGGCTCTGCCGCAGGGCCCGACCTGATTCGAGTGTTCCTCGGCTCCGAGGGCATCTTCGGCGTGATCACCGAGGTGCGGGTGCGCGTCCACCCGATCCCGCGCGCGAGGGTGTTCGAGGCCTGGTCGTTTCCGGACTTCGCCAGTGGAGCCGAGGGGCTTCGTCGTGTCGCTCAGCTGAGCGGCGGTCCGACCGTCATCCGGCTGTCCGACGAAGCGGAGACGGCTGTCAGCCTCGCCCAGGTCGGGCGGATCGGCAAAGCACTGGCCAAGGGCGCCAGCGTGGTCACGGTGTACGAAGGCGAGGACATCGCGGAACGACGGGCTCATGCCGGTGCTCACCTCGCCGCGGCGGGCGGGACCTCCTCGGGGGAAGGCCCGGCAGAGGACTGGCTCAGGACCCGGTTCGACGGACCTTATCTGCGCGATTCACTTCTCGACGCCGGCGTCTTCTGCGAGACATTGGAGACCGCGACGACGTGGTCGAACCTGCAGGCGCTGCGCTCGACGGTCGAGGCGGCGCTCAAGGAGGGCTTCGCGGACATCGGCGCCAAGTCGTACGTCATGTGCCACGTCTCGCACATCTACCCGACCGGGGCGTCGCTGTACTTCACGGTCCTCGCAGGAGTGCGCACCGACATGCTCCGTTCGTGGGAGCCCGTGAAAGCGCGTGTGAACGATGCGATCATCACCGCAGGGGGAACGATCAGCCATCACCACGCGGTCGGGCGGGACCATGCGCCGTGGCTCGGTCAGGAGATCGGGGAGACCGGGGTCCGCATCCTCGCCGCCATCAAGAGGGAGCTCGATCCGTCGGGCATACTCAACCCCGGCGCCGTGATCCCCGCGGAACGGACGCACTGACGTGTCCGAGCACATCGCCGTGCTCGCGAATCCGTTCGCCGGCAAGGGGCGGGGCGGGCGAGCGGCGGAGGCAGCCGTTCGACTTCTCCGGGAGCGTGGTGCCGAGGTGCGAACGTACGCGGGTGCCTCCGCCGCCGACACCGCCCGGCTCGCCGTCGCCGCGCTGGCCGACGGCCCTCGTTTCCTCGTGGTCGTGGGCGGTGATGGCACGCTGGCCGGCGTGCTCGACACGGTGTGCGCCGCCTCCATCCCGGTCGTCCTGGTGCCGGCGGGCACGGGGAACGATCTCGCCCGAGCCCTGGGCCTCCCACGTGGTGACGCACGGGCCGCCGCCGAGCTCGCCCTCATCGGCGTGCCACGAGCGATCGACGTCGGCGTCGTCCGCACCGCGAAGGGCAGTCGGAGATTCCTGACCATCGCGGCGCTGGGCTTCGACGCGAAGGTCAGCGACCGCACCAACAGGCTCCGCTGGCCGCACGGCGCACCTCGCTACTACCTCGCGCTGCTCATCGAGCTCGTGCGACTGCGGCCGATGGAATTCCGCATCGCCGTAGACGAGGAAGCGGCGAGGAGCTCGCCGGGCACGCTGATCGCAGCCGGCAGCACGTCCAGCTACGGAGGGGGTATGCCGATCTGCGCCGGAGCCGTCCCCGACGACGGACTCCTCGACATCGTCCATGTCGCGCCATTGGGCCGCATGCGCCTGCTGGGTCTCTTCCCACTGCTGCTGCGTGGGACGCATCTCTCGCGCGCTGAGGTCGCGCACCGGCGTGCACGGTCCGTGACGGTCTCGGCCCCCGGCCTCGTGGTCTACGCGGACGGCGAGCGCATCGGCGAGGATGAGTGCACCATCTCGGTGCTTCCCGGCGCGCTCACGATGATGGTGCCGAAGGAGAGCGATGACTGAGTTCGACGAGGATGTCGTGGTCGTGGGTTCCGGCTTCGGAGGTTCGGTCGCTGCTCTGCGGCTGGCGGAGAAGGGCTACCGTGTTCGCGTCTACGAGGCGGGTCGCCGCTTCGAGGACGACGACTTCGCGAAGACCAGCTGGGACGTCCGTCGCTATCTCTGGGCGCCGGCGCTCGGCTGCTACGGTGTGCAGCGTATCCACCGATTGCCGCATGTGATGATCCTGGCCGGTGCGGGGGTAGGCGGCGGATCGCTCAACTACGCGAACACGCTGTATCAGCCGGGCGCGACCTTCTTCACGGACCCGCAGTGGCAGGGCATCGCGGAGTGGGAGCACGAACTCGCGCCGCACTATGCGACGGCCAAGAGGATGCTCGGCGTCGTCGACCAGTACCCGCACACCGGCCCTGTGGAGCGGATCATGGCCGGCGCCGCGGACGATCTCGGCGTCGGCTCGACGTTCCGGCACGCACCGGTCGGGGTCTGGTTCGGGAAGCCGGGGGAGCGCACGCCGGACCCCTTCTTCGGCGGCGAGGGGCCCGATCGAACCGGGTGCACGCTGTGCGGCAACTGCATGGTGGGCTGCCGCGTCGGCGCGAAGAACACGCTCATGAAGAACTACCTGGCTCTGGCGGAGCGCCGCGGAGTCGCGATCGAGGCCCTCCGCACGGTGAGCGAGGTGCGTGAGCTCCCCGAAGGAGGATTCGCGGTGACAACGCAGCGCAGCGGGGCCTGGGTCCGCCGCGCGCGGAAGACCGTGACCGCCCGGGAGGTCGTGCTCGCCGCCGGCACCTGGGGCACGCAGCAGCTGCTGCACCGGATGAAGGAGTCCGGGGCTCTGCCGCGGGTCTCGGACGCCGTAGGTCGGCTCACCCGCACCAACTCGGAGGCCCTCGACGGCGCGGTCGCCGTGAGCGTCCCGGACTCGCTGCAGCTCGCCCGCGGCGTCGCGATCACCACGTCGTTCCACGTCGACGACCGCACCCACGTCGAGAACGTCCGCTACGGGCCGGGGTCGAACCTGATGGGTGCACTCGCTACCGTGATCGTCCCCGGCGGACGTCCGATAGGGGTGCGACTGCGCAGTCTGGTCGCCCAGATGCTCCGTTCCCCGGTGCGGCAGTTCCGTCTCGGGAGCCTCCGCCGCTGGAGCGAGCGGGGTATCATCGCGCTGGTCATGCAGACAGCGGACAACTCGCTCACGCTCTCCCTGCGCCGCCGCTTCGGCCGCCTCATCATGACGAGCGCACAGGGACACGGGGAGCCGAACCCGAGCTATCTGCCCCAGGCCCATGCGGCGGCGGCGGCGATCGCCGCGCGGGTCGAGGTGGACGGTGGGGTCCCAGCCGCTGCACGTGGATCCTGGCCTGAGGTGTTCGGCATCCCCCTCACCGCGCACTTCCTCGGCGGTGCCGTCATCTCGGCGTCACGCACGGACGGTGTCATCGACGGGTATCACCGGGTCTGGGGGCACCCCGGCCTGCACGTCGTCGACGGCGCCGCCGTGCCCGCGAATCCCGGGGTGAATCCCTCGCTGACGATCACCGCACTGGCGGAGCGGGCGCTGTCGTACTGGCCTCGTCGCGGCGAGGACGACGCGCGCCCGGTTCAGCCGGCGAGCTGAGCCTCGGCGACGGGGCTCTGTGGTGCAGGGTCTTCGGACAGCGCCCGTGAGGCTGTCCAGTACCAGCCGTGGGCGACGCTGACGGCGCTCATCCCCAGCAGGGGAAGTGCGATGTACGGCTCGGTGATGTTCGTCAACAAAGACCCGAATTCTCCGGTCAGGTTCGCGGGCCAGGTCCCGACGACCGCGATGACGACGCCTCCGACCACGAGACCGAGTCCTGCAAAGGCGATGAGGTGTTGCCGCATGCCCGCCGTGGTCCGCAGAAGCCGGCCCAGCACGAAGGCGGCCCCGCTGCCGATGAGGGTCGCCAGAGCGGAGGTGGCCACGACGAAGAGGAGCTGGAACCATGCCACCAGGATGAGGATCGAGAAGACGGTCTGCAGGGAGCGCGACATGATGGCGAGGACGACGGTCGTCACCAGGAGGAACAGAGCGTTGAAGGTGATCCAGGTCGCAACGGCGCCGCGCCAGAACTCGCGTCGGCTGAAGGCCATCGGCTGCTCGGTGGTGCGCGGAGACGGGCGAGAGCTCATCGATCCAGGGTAGGGCTTGCCGAGCGCCGGACGACGAAGCGCCTCACCGGATTCGCTGGGAATCCGGTGAGGCGCTTCGGTGATGGCGTCCGGCGATCAGCGGCTTTCGACGCCGCGGATCTGCGGGGTGTGGAAGGAGCCGCCGAAGGCCCGCTCGGATGCACCTTCGCGGTCGAGGTACGGTGAGGCGCCGCCGTCGATGAAAGGCCAACCGGCGCCGAGGATCAGGCACAGATCGATGTCCTCGACCTCAGGGACGACGCCCTCGTCGAGCATGAGCTTGATCTCCTGCGCCAGACCGTCCTGCACGCGCTGGAGGATGGTCGCGGCCGTGGCCGGTGTCTTGCCCACCGCCGGCTTCAGGACCTTCTCCGCCTGCTTGCTCCAGCCGACGACGCGTCCGCCCTTGTCCTTCTCCACGACCGTGTCGAGCTCGGCGAGCGCGTGGAAGTTCTCGTTGGCGTAGAACCGGTCGGGGAACGCATGCACCATCGTGTCCTGCACGTGGGCGGCGACCTTCCAGCCGACCAGGTCGATCAGCTGGAACGGGCCCATCGGGAGGCCGAGGGGTCCGAAGGCCTTCTCGACCTCGGCGATCGGCGTGCCCTCGTAGACGGCACGTGCGGCTTCGCCCATGACCTTCGCGAGCAGCCGGTTCACGACGAAGCCCGGGGCGTCGGCGGTGAGCACCGCGTTCTTCCCCAGGTTCTTCGCGACCACGAAGGCCGTCGACAGCGCGGCGTCGGCGGTCACCGGGGTCTTCACGATCTCGATCAGCGGCATGACTGCGACCGGGTTGAAGAAGTGGAAGCCGACCAGACGCTCCGGGTGCGCGAGCTTCGACCCGATCTCCTCGACCGACAGCGAGGAGGTGTTGGTCGCGAGGATCGCGTCCTCGGCGATGATCTTCTCGATCTCGCCGAACACCTGCTGCTTGACGCCGACCTCCTCGAACACCGCCTCGATGACGAAGTCGCAGTCCGCGTAGAGGCTCTTGTCGGTCGTGCCGGTGACCAGCGCACGCAGCTTGTTCGCGCTGTCGGAGTCGAGACGTCCCTTGGCCTCGAGCTTGCCGATCTCCTCGTGGATGTAGGCGACGCCCTTGTCGACACGTGCCTGATCCAGGTCGGTGATGAGCACAGGCACCTGGAGCTTGCGCACGAACAGCAGTGCGAACTGGCTGGCCATGAGACCGGCACCGATGATGCCGACCTTGGTGACCTTCTTCGCGAGTTGCTTGTCGGGCGCACCGACCGGACGCTTCGCACGCTTCTGCACCAGGTCGAACGCGTACATCGACGCGGCGAACTGGTCCCCGGTCACGAGTTCCGCCAGCGCCTCGTCCTCGCGGGCGAAGCCCTCCGCCTTGGTGCCGCTCTTCGCCTTGTCGAGCAGCTCAAGGGCTGCGTACGGCGACTTCGGCACGGTGCCGATCTTCGACTCCAGCATGCCGCGCGCCATCTTGATCGCGATCGGCCACTTGGTGAGGCGCTCGAGCTTGCCGGGCTCGTTCTTGCGCTCGACCTTCGTGCCGCCGAGTACCGCATCCGCCCAGGAGAGCGAGTTCTCGAGGTAGTTCGCCGCGGGGAAGATCGCGTCGAAGATCCCGAGGTCGAACGCCTGCTGCGGCTTCAGCATGCGGTTCTGCTTGAGTGGGTTCGAGATGACCACCTCGAGCGCGTTCTCGATGCCGATGAGGTTCGGCAGCAGGTAGGCGCCACCCCAGCCGGGGATGATGCCGAGGAAGACCTCGGGAAGCGCCACTGCCGCCGCCGAGGCGTCGACCGTGCGGTATGTGGAGTTCAGAGCGATCTCCAGTCCGCCGCCGAGCGCGAGTCCGTTCACGAACGCGAAGGACGGCACGCCGAGGTCGCCGAGCTTGCCGAGCACCTTGTGGCCCAGCTGCGCGATGAGGCGTGCGTTGTCCCGGGACCCGACCTTGCTGATGTCCGAGAGATCGGCGCCGGCCGCCATGATGTACTGCTTGCCGGTGATGCCGACCGCCTGGATCTCGCCGGCCGCTGCCCTGGCCTTGAGGCCGTCGAGGGTCTCACCCAGCTGGGTGAGCGTCGCGGGTCCGAGCGTGTTCGGGCGGGTGTGATCGCGACCGTTGTCGAGCGTGATCAGTGCCAGCACCTTGCCGGAGGCGAGGCGGATGTCGCGCACCGGTGACTGTGTGATGACCTCGCCCTCGGTGAGCGCCTGGATGGGGGAGAAGTCGATGTCGTCGTAGTCGGTCACGTTCGCGCTCACTTCTTCTTCTTCTTGCCGTCGTAGTGCGGGTTCTCCCAGATGACCGAACCGCCCTGGCCGAGACCCACGCACATGGCGGTGAGGCCGTAGCGGACATCGGGACGCTCGGCGAACTGCGCCGCGAGCTGGATCATGAGGCGCACACCGGACGCGGCGAGCGGGTGCCCGAGGGCGATGGCGCCGCCCCACTGGTTGACACGCGGATCGTCGTCGGCGATCCCGAAGTGGTCGAGCAGGGAGATCACCTGGATGGCGAAGGCCTCGTTGAGCTCGAAGAGACCGATGTCGTCGATCGTGAGACCGGCTTTCTTGAGGGCTTTCTCGGTCGACGGGATCGGGCCGATGCCCATGATCTCGGGCTGGACCCCGGCGAACGCGAACGAGACCATCCGCATCTTCGGCGCCAGTCCGAACTCCTTGACCGCACCACCACCGGCGAGCAGCGACATCGTCGCGCCGTCGGTGAGAGGGGAGGAGGTGCCTGCGGTGACGCGTCCGTGCGGGCGGAACGGCGTCTTCAGCGCGGCGAGGTCTTCCATGGTGGTCTGCGGGCGTCGACCTTCGTCCTCGGTGGCGAGGCCCCAGGCGCCGTCGGCACCCTTGATCGCGACGGACACGAGGTCGGGCTGGATCTTGCCCGCGTCGTATGCCGCCTGCACCTTGTGCTGGCTCAACATGCCGAAGCGGTCGGAGCGCTCCTTGGTGAGGTGCGGGAAGCGGTCGAAGATGCGCTCAGCCGTGACGCCCATGTTGAGCGCGCCGGGGTCGACCATCTTCTCTGCCACGAACCGCGGGTTCGGGTCGGCGTTCCCGCCGATCGGGTGGTGCCCCATGTGCTCGACGCCGCCGGCGAGGGCGAAGTCGTACATGCCGACACCGATCGATGCGCCCATCGTGGTGACGCTGGTCATCGCGCCGGCGCACATGCGCTCGACCGCGAGGCCGGGCACCGTCTGCGGAAGGCCCGCGAGGATCGCCACCGAGCGCCCGAGCGTCAGCCCCTGGTCGCCGGTCTGGCTCGTCGCCGCGATGGCGACGTCATCGATGCGGTCGGCCGGGACGGAGGCGTTGCGCTCCATCAAGCCGATGGTCGCCTTGACGGCGAGGTCATCCGCGCGGGTGTTCCAGTACATGCCCTTTTCGCCGGCGCGCCCGAAAGGGGTGCGTACTCCATCGACGAAGAAGACGTCCGAGATCTCGGCCACTCTGCCTCCAAGTTAGTGCGTGGCCTCAGTCTATGAAGCCCGGGAAACAGGGAGGAATCGGTTGGTTCGAACCTACGAAGCGGGTGCGGAGGTGCTGTCGGGCGTTTGCGCCGCCTCTACAAAGGCGGCCGCGATCTTCTGTGCGGTCTGTTCAATCTGCCAGGGGCGGGCTCCGAGTGCTGCCAGCGCATCCCCGATCTCCTCCGCCGTCTCACCGGGGAGATCCCACGCCACGCGGCGGAGGTATTCCGGGGTGAGGAGGTTCTCGGTCGGCATCCCCAACTCCTCGGCGATGGCTTCCACGACAGGACGCGCGGCCTTGAGCCGCGCATCCGCTTCGGGGTTGCGATCGGCCCATGCGCGCGGGGGAGGAAGCGTATCGCTCGGGACCCGTTCGCGCGGGAGCTCCTCCGATGCCCGCCCATCGACGATCGCCTGCCACCACCTGTCGAGCTGCGTGCGGCTCGCGCGGCCCTGGAACTCCTTGATACCGGCGAGGGCCTGCTTCGACGGCGGGTTGGCCATCACTGCGGCGACGAGTGACCGGTCGGGAACGAGCCGGCCGGGGGAGACATCCTGGTCCTGTGCATACGCTTCGCGGGCCTGCCAGAGCGAACGTGCGACCGCGAGGTTACGAGCCCCGCGCACCTGGTGCAGGCCACTGAGCCGGCGCCAGGGGTCTTCCCTCGGCGGCTTGGGCGCACGGGCCAGAGTGGCGGCGAACTCCTGGGCGGCGTACTCCGTCTTGTTCTGCTCCTCCAGTTCGAGCACGAGAACGTCGCGGACATCGATCAGATGCAGCACGTCGAGCGCGGCGTACTCGAGCCAGGAGTCGGGGAGCGGACGCGTCGACCAGTCGGCCGCCGAGTGCTCCTTCTTCAGCGTGATGCCCAGCGTGTCCTCGACGACGGCGCCGAGTCCGACCCGTTCGTGCCCGAGCAGACGGGACGCGAGTTCGGTGTCGAAGATCACCGGAGGCTCGAGGCGCAGCTCCCGCAGCGAGGGCAGGTCCTGGCTCGCGGCATGCAGAACCCACTCGACGTCGCCGATCGCCTCCTGGAGAGGAGCGAAATCGCCGATGGCCGGCGGGTCGAAGAGGAAGACCCCGGCTTCGCGCCGGAACACCTGCACCAGATAGGCGCGTTGCGAGTAACGGAAGCCGGACGCGCGTTCCACGTCGACGGCCACGGGGCCGGTGCCCGCAGCGAGTACGGCGCAAGCCGCGCGGAACTCCTCAGCATCCGAGATCACGGAGTATTCAGTCACGTACAGCCTTTCGCGCGCCGATCACGGCGATGCCCTCGGAGCCGGGCGGAAGTCCCGCCAGCATTCCGACCAGCTCGGCCCATGCTTCGACGTGCGGTCGGAACGGGCCCTCCGGAGTCCAGGACGCACGCAATTCTATCTGCGCGCCGTCGCCTTCGATGGCGAGCCCGCCGAATCCCTTCGACAGCGTCTTCGTCGACGTCCCCGATTCCGAGTGGTAGACCGCATCCCGCGAATCGAGCGCGTCGACCAGCCACGACCAGGTCACGTCGGCGAGCAGGGGATCGGTGCCGATCTCGGTCTCCAGTGGAGCCTGCGCGAAGATCACGATGCGCCACGAGCCGCCCCAAGCGCCCGGCTCGTCCGGATCGTGCAGCAGGACGAAGCGGCCCGTGCCGTACACCGACTCGCCGTCGCTCTCCGGGCGCACGTCGGCGGCGAGGGCGATGGCGAAGGGTGCGAGACCCTGTGGCGTGGCGATCTCGCGTACCGTGATGTCATCGCGGAACTCGGTCTCGCGCAGTTCGGCCACGGCGCTCTCGAAAGGCGTCCCGGCCTCGGGGTGTGCGGTCACGGCAACAGGCTAGAGTCAGGAAGCGATGAAGAGTCTCAGGCACGCCGTTACGCTCCTTGTCCCCGCGCTGTTCGCCTTCGGGGCAGCGTTCGCTCTCGTCGTGTTCGCGGTCGCCCGACGGGTCGTCACCCCGATGCGCCGACCCACCGATACACAGATCCTCGCGGTCGACACCGGTGCGCAGACCATCGAACTGCAGCGCACTCCCGACACCGAGCTCCCCGGGCGCTACGGCCTGTTCACGACAGGGACATACGGCTACGTCAAGCTCGGTGCGGTGCTCAGCGCAGACGCCACGACCGTTCGACGCAAGCTGCTCACGCAGATCGAACCCGGTGCGCGCGTGGATCGTGCTGCGGCATTCAGCGGCTACTACTACTCCACTCCGAGCGAGCTGCACCTGCAGTGGGAGAACCTTCTGATCGGCTCTCCCGCCGGCCCGTGTCCGGCCTGGTACTTCCCCGGGTCGTCGTCGACCTGGGTGATCCAGGTGCACGGCCGAGGAGCGACACGGGCGGAGTGCCTGCGCGCCGTGCCGGTCATGCACGCGGCGGGCCTTCCGACCCTGGTGGTGTCCTACCGCAACGATGGTGAGGCTCCCCGCACCAGGGCCGGTGCGTATGCGCTCGGGGCATCGGAGTGGCGTGACGTCGATGCCGCCATCGCGTACGCACTCCGACACGGAGCAGAGCGGGTCATCCTGATGGGCTGGTCGATGGGGGGAGCGGTCTCGCTGCAGGCCGCGGTGAGTTCGGGTCACAGAGACCGCATCGCGGGGATCATCCTCGAGTCCCCTGTCGTCGACTGGCGCACGGTGCTGCGGTTCCAGGCGAAGCTTGCCGGGGTGCGGCCGCCCTTGCCCGAGCTGGCCATGGGGGCGCTGCAGATGCCTCTCACCGCGCGCCTCAGCGGCGCAGACGAGCCGATCCACTTCGATCGCCTGGACATGGTCGCCCGAGCGGACGAACTGACCGCACCGATCCTGATCCTGCACAGCGACGACGACGGCTTCGTGCCCGCGGATTCGTCCCATGCCCTTCAGAATGCGCGCCCCGACCTCGTGACGATGCCGAAGTTCACGGTCGCCCGTCACACGAAGCTGTGGAACTACGACCAGACCGGATGGACCACCGCCATCACGGACTGGCTCGAAGCCACGGGTTTCAGCGCTTCTGCATGACCTGGTTCTTCGCCCGCATCAGCATCCCGGTCATGCCTCCGATCCGCAGCGGCGACACCGCTTTCGTGAGGCCGATCGACTGCGGGTAGTCGTTCGGGATGGCGAGAACCTCGTCGGCGGTGAGACCGGTGAGCCCCTGCACCAGGATGCTGGCGAACCCGCGGGTGGTCGGCGCCTCCGGAGGTGCCGTCGCATGCATGGTGACGATGTCGTCCTGCACCTCGACGTGGATGTACACAGGGGACTGGCACTCCGCGACCCGCTCGTACATCTCGGGATGCGCCGCGACCGCGTCCGAGACGTCCGGGAGCTCGTCCGAGAACTCGAGCAGCAGGAGGAGCCGATCCGACTCCGGGGTCTCCAGGAATCCCTCGCGGATCTCGGCAAGGGTGTCAGGAACGTCGCTCGTGCTCATCCCTGTCATTGTCACACGCTCAGACGGTACCCGGCTCTGAGCCCGTGACGATCGGCACGCGCACTGCGCTTCCCCACTCCGTCCAGGAACCGTCGTAGTTGCGGACGTTCTCGAACCCGAGGAGGTGCTTGAGCACGAACCAGGTGTGGCTCGACCGCTCACCGATACGGCAGTAGGCGACGACGTCGTCGCCGTCATTCAGGCCGGCGCCGTCACGGTAGATCACGTCGAGCTCGGCCCGGGGGCGGAATCCGCCGTCTTCCGCGACCGCCTTCGCCCACGGAACGCTCTGCGCGGTGGGGATGTGTCCCGCCCGCAGCGTCCCCTCCTCGGGGTATGCGGGTGCCGTGGTGCGCTCACCGGAGTACTCCTCGGGGGAGCGCACATCGATCAGAGGGCTGCCGATGTGGGCCAGGACGTCTTCCTTGTACGCGCGGATCACGGAGTCGTCGCGCTCGATCACGGGGTACTCCGTAGCCGGCCGGGAGGTCGCCTCCCGGGTGAGTTCCCGTCCTTCGGCGATCCAGCGGTCACGTCCGCCGTCGAGCAGGCGTACGTCTTCGTGGCCGAACAGCGAGAACACCCAGAGGGCGTAGGCGGCCCACCAGTTGTTCTTGTCGCCGTAGATGACGACCGTGTCGTCGCGGGCGATGCCCTTGCGGCTGAGCAGTTCGGCGAAGCCCTCGCCGTCGACGTAGTCACGCACCACCGGGTCGTTGAGCTCGGTGTGCCAGTCGACCTTCACCGCTCCGGGGATGTGGCCGGTCTCGTAGAGCAGGACGTCTTCATCGGATTCGACCACCACGAGGCCGGGGGTCCCCAGCCGTTCCGCGAGCCACTGCGTGGTCACCAGGCGGCCGGGCTCGGCGTACTCGGCGAACTTGGGGGAGGAGGAATCGAACTCGATGGCCATGGGGTCTCCGAAGCGTTGAGCGGACGAGGGTGCTGCTGCAGACGGCGTAGTGTTGTTCCGTCCCTTCGACGATAGATCCCCGCCGAGCACCCTGCGCCCGATTCGTAAGACTTCGACACAGGTGAGCACCTGATCCAGGACCGTGATGACCGACCCGACCAGCCGCACGGGAATCGTGCACCTCACCGAGCGCCAGCCGACCGTCAGCGGACCCGAGATGCTGGCGAGCCTGGTGCCGCCGCCGCAGTTCGACAGTGCGACGTTCGACAGCTACCGCGCCGACCCCGCCTACCCTTCGCAGGAAGAGGCGAAGGAGACGCTGATGCGCTTCGCCGGACGAGGTGCTCCCGTGAAGCGCGGAGGTCTGTTCAGCCGGGCGAAGAAGGAGCCGGAGCTCAAGCCGGGCGTCTACCTCGACGGCGGATTCGGAGTGGGCAAGACACACCTGCTCGCCTCGATCTACCACGCGATGCCGGCCCGCCGGAAGTACTTCGGCTCGTTCATCGAGTACACGGCCCTCGTCGGCGCGCTCGGCTACAAGAACACCGTCGATCTGCTCAAGGGCGCCGATCTGCTCTGCATCGATGAGTTCGAGCTCGATGACCCGGGCGACACGATGGTCATGACGCGCCTGCTGGGCGAGCTCGTGCCGACCGGCACCAGACTCGCAGCCACCTCGAACACCCCTCCCAACGCACTCGGTGAGGGACGCTTCGCCGCACAGGACTTCCTGCGCGAGATCCATGCCATGTCCGACAGCTTCCAGACACTGCGCATCGACGGCGTCGACTTCCGCCAGCGCGCCCTCGACGGTCATGCCGTCGTGCTCGACGACGACGCCTACGCTGCGGCCGTCGCTGCGGCCGCCGCAACGGGCACCGCGTCTGACGACCGGTTCGACGATCTGATCCGCCATCTGGCACAGGTGCATCCGTCGCGCTACATCCGACTCATCGACGGACTCGGCGGCGTGGGTGTGCGCGACGTCCGTCAGCTGACCGATCAGTCGGAGGCACTGCGTTTCGTCGCCTTCGTCGACCGTGTGTACGACGCGCAGATCCCGATCCTCGCCACTGGCCTCAGCCTCGATGCGGTGTTCTCCGACGAGATGCTCGCCGGTGGATACCGCAAGAAGTACCTGCGCGCCATCTCCCGACTCAACGCCCTCACGCATTCTGCGTAAGCCCGTAGGCGCGCGTAACGCGATGTTCACGGGCGGAGCCGCGCTGTAACAGCGGGGAAACAAACCTCACGCATTGACGAAACCGCAGGTCGTCACACTGAAGCTCTCAATTACTTCGGATGTGAGGTTTTCCTATGGATGCTCCCGGCAACATCTCGTGGGCGATCACCGCGACAGCGCTGGTGCTGCTCATGACGCCCGGCGTCGCCTTCTTCTACGGCGGTCTCGTCAAGGCGAAGAGCGTCGTCAGCATGATGATGATGAGCTTCGGCTCCATCGGACTCGTCGCCGTGCTGTGGATTCTCTTCGGCTTCTCGATGAGCGCCGTCGACAGCCCGACCGCCTTCGCAGGCAACCCGTTCGCCGACTTCGGCCTCTCGAGCCTGGCCGCAGGCGAGGGCTCGAACGTCGCTCTCCTCGGCGTCGCCTACGGCGCCACGTTCGCCATCATCACCGTCGCCCTGATCTCCGGGGCGATCGCGGACCGCGCGAAGTTCGGCAGCTGGCTGATCTTCGCCGGTATCTTCGCGACGGTCGGGTACTTCCCCGTGGCCGCGTGGGTCTGGGGCGGCGGCTGGATCATGAACCTCGGCACCACGCTCTTCGGTGAGGACAGCGGCATCGGCGTGATCGACTACGCCGGTGGAACCGCGGTGCACATCAATGCGGGTGCTGCGGCCCTGGCCCTGGCTCTGGTCCTCGGCAAGCGCATCGGCTTCCAGAAGGGCATCCTGAAGCCCCACAACGTGCCGCTGACGCTTCTCGGCGCCGCTCTGCTGTGGTTCGGATGGTTCGGCTTCAACGCCGGCGCCGAGTGGCTCGCGGAGGACATGGGCGGTGTGGGACTCATCGGTCTGAACACTCTGGGTGCGACCGCCGCAGCCATCCTCGGCTGGATCCTGGTCGAGAAGATCAAGGACGGCAAGCCCACCTCGGTCGGTGCCGCCTCGGGCGCCGTCGCCGGTCTCGTCGCCATCACCCCGGCATGCGCCAACCTGACTCCGGGATGGGCTCTGCTGCTCGGCGCACTCGCCGGTGTCGTCTGCGCACTCGCCATCGAGCTGAAGTTCCGTCTGGGCTTCGACGACTCGCTCGACGTCGTGGGTATCCACCTCGTCGGCGGCCTCATCGGAACGCTCTACCTCGGGTTCTTCGCCACCGAGACCGGACTGTTCGTCGGTGGGGACGCGCGCCAGCTCGCGGTGCAGCTGATCGCCGCCCTCGGCGTGCTGATCTACTCGTTCGTCGTGGCCTTCATCATCGGCTTCGCCATCCAGAAGACGATCGGCTTCCGCGTCACGAACGAAGACGAGATCGCCGGTGTCGACCAGGTCGTGCACGGCGAGGAGGGCTACGCACTCGCCGACGCGTGATCTGCGGTTAGGGTGACCGTGTGAGCAAGACCAACGGCATCCTGGCAACACTCGCGGAGATCCTGCTCAAGGCAGTGGGCTCCGGCCGGGCGTCTCGGACATCAGGTCCGAGGCGCCCGGACGCGCGTCTACGGACACCCCACGAGCGTCCTGGGACCGCGACCACCGGACCAGATCGCGGAGCCACGCGCGGTACCCAGACCTTCCGCGTTGATCCGGAGCGGATCACGAACCTGCAGGTCGCGTACACGCCGCAGCGGGACGGCGCCCCGGACGCCGGAGAGATCGTCTGGACCTGGGTGCCCTACGAGGAGAACGACGGACGCGGGAAGGATCGTCCCGTTCTGGTGATCGGCCGGGAATCCGTCGATCGCGTGTACGCGGTCCGGATGACCAGCAAACCCCACGACGGCGAGCGGGACTACCTCTCGATCGGCACGGGTACGTGGGACTCTCAGGGTCGAGAGTCCTGGGTCGACGTCGAGCAGCTGTACAGCGTGCACGAGAGAGGACTGCGGCGGGAGGCCGCCGTCCTCGATCGAGGCCGTTACGACCGGGTCGTGGCTGCTCTCACGCGGCGTTACGGCTGGTCCGTCGCGGGCTGAGCGTCGGGAACGACTGCAGCACCATCTCGACGAGCTCGCTCAGCGGCCGGGTCAGCGGATCCGTGGCGGGGAGTCCGGTGTCGAGTTCGATCTCGTCGATGGCTGTGGCGAGCTGCTGTGCCGTGAGGTTCTCGTGGTTCACGGTGACGCCGATGACCTTCGTGTCTGCGAAAGCCTCGATCAGCGTGATCTCACTCGTGACCGTCGGCATCGCGACCATCGGGAAGTCGCCCAGGACCGCACGACCCGGGGCATGCTGCACGATGACGCCTGCGGGTTGGCTTCCGCGGAGGATGTGAGCGGAGGTGATGTACGCGGGGTGGCTGAGCGCACCCTGACCCTCCACGATGATCACGTCGGGGTCTTCGCCCTCGAACGCCGCGACCACCTGGTTCTCGACCTCCCCCGAGCAGAACTGCGGCACGAGGGCGTCGAGCGCGACGCCGTATCTCCCGCCCTGGATGATCGTGGTCTGACCGGTGCCGACCAATACGGCATGGATGCCCTGCTCGTTGAGCGCACGGACGAGGATCGTCGCTGTCGTGCGCTTGCCGATCGCTCCATCCGTACCGAGGATCGCGATACGCGGGCAGGTCACGTCGAAGATGCGTCCGGAGAACAGGTGGAGATCCTTCTTGTCCTTCGGGCGGCGGATGTCGGTGATCGTGACCTGGGCGAGCAGCGCGGCCGCGACGAACTCGGCATCGTCTGTGAGGAACTCGTGCAGGCCGTTGATGATGTGCATCCCGCGGGCGATGCCGTCCAGGAGCACTGTCCGCTGGTCGGCGGAGAGCAGTCCGTCGGCGGGGGCGACGCCGCAGATCAGGTAGTCCGGGACATGGCCGGCGTGCGCGATAGCCGTGGGGAGACCCTCGAGGATCGGGATGTCGTTCGCGCGCCCGTCCAGGAGCATTCCGGCATCCGCGCCGGCGTGAGTGCTGTCGATGACGCTGAGGACCTCGTACTTCTCGGAGTGGCGGACCAGGCCGTTCGCGGTCTTGCCGTCCTGCTCGCCGAACTGGCCTTCGCAGTAGACGATCGCCGTCGTCCCCGCGGGGAGGGCGATGGGCGCGGCCCACGCGTGCGCGGGGTCGATGAAGGACGGGATTGGCGGGGTGGGCATGACGCTCCTCGGGCTCACACAGAGGAGGCGACGGAGAACGAAATGACCGATGAGGCCCGTTGGTCGACGAGAAGTCTTCCCTGATGCCGACAAGATGCCGACATCTTCACCGTAGCAGTGCTGTCTGGGACCGGGCCGCGAGGAAGTGCAGGGCCGGTCCGGTGCCGGACCGGCCGGAACACCCCGATGTCCGATCGACGCATGAAGGAGGGCAATCCGATCCGACGCGGGCTTCGAACCATCGGTGAGTCGCGAAAAGCGGCGCCACCCAAGGAGGAATCATGCGTTTCATCCCGACCAAGGTCCACGGAGTCCTCGACTACATCGTCGGCCTCGCGCTCATCGCCGCCCCCTGGCTGTTCGGCTTCGCGAGCGTCGGCGGAGCAGCGGTCATCATCCCGATCGTGCTCGGCGTCGGTCTGATCGTCTACAGCCTCTTCACGAAGTACGAGTGGGGCCCCTTCGGCTTCATCCCGATGCCCGTCCACCTCGTGTTCGACATCGTCGCCAGCCTTTTCCTGGCGCTCTCGCCGTGGATCTTCGGATTCGCCGGTGAGGCGCTCAACGTCTGGCTCCCGCACGTCGTCGTCGGAGTCGCCGTGATCGTCGTGGTGCTGTTCTCCCAGCCGCAGCCCGCGACCGCCCGGGGACGCGCCGCAACGGCCTGACCCCACCCCCGGACGCGGTGCCGGGCGACTGGACTTCCCGAAGCAGTCGCCCGGCATCGTCATGTCGGGGCTAGTCGCGTGTGCTTTCGACGCCGCGCAGCGTCTCGCTCAACCAGCGGCCGTAGAGCCGCCAGGGATCGCCCTCCCGCTGGAGCGCGGCGACGTGGGTGCGGAGCTCATCCGTGAACGTGAACCATTCGCCTCCTTCACGGATGCTGGCGAAGTCCCTGTGGCGTTGCTGCTCGACAGCTCGCCCTCCGCGCTCGAAGGCGAGGAGCTCTTCATGCCGGATGTTCGCCAGTCGCTGCCGCGGACGGCGGCTCGTGCCGATCTTCACGCGGCGGTGGAAGCGGATGTAGTAGACGACATCGACCCGGGGGAGAGGCAGGTCGGTATCGGGGGCATCACCGTACCGCCAACCGCAGGAGCTGCAGCACAGGGCGCCGTCTCGGCGGACACCTCGCGCGTTCCCGCAGAGGGCGCACGGACCCGGCAGCGTGAGTTCGGACGACACCGTGGCAGGCTACGCGCCCCCTCGGACACCCGCGCTCTTCACCCTGGGGCGCGACGTGCGTAGGGTCGAGTCCATCGGCGGAGGGAACGAGGATGATGGCGGCGGTGCGGATGATGAAGGCGTCGCTCGCGCTGTGGCTCGGCGCGATCGCACTCGTCGCGTGCGCGCCGCCGGCCGTCACGCCGACGACTCCCACGCCACCGGGTCCGACGCGCCCTGCGGAGTCCGGAGACATGCCAGCGGGAGAGGTCACGACGATCGCGGAGGGTCTGGCGGCTCCCTGGTCCATCGCCTTCTCCGGAGACGTCGCGTTGATCAGTGAACGTGACACCGCCCGCATCGTCGAGGTCTCGGACGAGGGGGCGCTGCGTGAGGTCGGCGTGGTTCCCGGCGTCGAGCCGCGCGGCGAGGGCGGGCTCCTCGGCATCGCCGTACGGGATGCGTGGCTGTACGCGTACTCGACGGCCGCCGACGAGAACAGGGTGCAGCGTTTCGCCCTGTCGGGGCTGCCGGGGGCGATGGAGCTCGGCCGCTCGGAGACGATCCTCTCCGATCTCCCGGCCGCCGGGAACCACAACGGCGGACGGATCGCCTTCGGCCCCGACGGCATGCTCTACGTCACGGTCGGAGACGCAGGAGATCGCGATGGCGCACAGGACCTGGAGTCGCTGGCAGGGAAGATCCTCCGCATCACGCCCGACGGGGAGATCCCGGAGGACAATCCTGTTGCCGGATCAGCCGTCTACAGCTTCGGACACCGGAACCCGCAGGGACTCGCGTGGGATGAGGATGGAACCCTGTATGCGAGTGAGTTCGGTCAGGACGCCTGGGACGAACTGAACGTGATCGAGCCCGGTGGCAACTACGGGTGGCCGACGGTCGAGGGCATCGCCGATCGGAAGGAGTTCGTCGATCCGATCCAGCAGTGGCCGCCGGACACCGCGAGTCCGAGCGGCATCGCGATCGCGTCGGGATCGATCTTCATTGCGAACCTCCGAGGGGAGCGGCTCCGGGAAGCGCCGCTCTCCGCTCTCCGCATCGCCGAGGAGCACTTGGTCGGCGCGCTCGGGAGGCTGCGCGACGTCACGGTCGCTCCCGACGGGGCGCTCTGGATCCTCACGAACAACACGGACGGGCGTGGTGATCCGCGCGAAGGCGACGACCGCGTCGTCCGTATCCAGATCGAGTAGCGCGGCGGCCGGCGCCGACCTCACTCTTCGGGAATCTCGCGCCCGAACGCCTCGAGCGTGATGGCCTCAGGCTCAGGTCCACCGCGCACACCGGAGTCGAGATCGTCGATGCGACCGATCTCGTCGGCGCTGAGCACGAAGTCGAAGACGTCGAAGTTCTCGGCGATGCGAGCGGGCGTGATGGACTTCGGAATGGCCTGGACGCCGTTCTGGAGATGCCAGCGCAACATAACCTGAGCGGTCGTCTTGCCATGCGCCTCGGCGATCGCACGGATCACGGGGTCGTTGAACGTGCTTCGGGACTCGTCCCCTCGGTAAGACGTGATGCCGCCGATCGGCGACCATGCCTGGGTGAGGATGCCGTGCTCCGTGCCGAGCCGCTGCAGCGGCTTCCGCGAGAAGTACGGGTGCACCTCGATCTGGTTCACCGCCGGCACGATGGTGGTCTCCGCGAGCAGCCGTTCGAGATGGGGCACCATGAAGTTGCTCACGCCGATCGCTCGTACCTTGCCCTCCGCGAGCAGGGCCTCGAGAGCCCTGTAGGCGCTGATGGTGCGATCGAACTCTCCGGGGAGGGCCTGGTGGAGGATGAAGAGGTCGATCACGTCGACCTGCAGCTTGCGGACGCTCTTCTCCCACGCGTGGAGCGTCTCCGAATACCCGTAGTCGGAGATCCAGACCTTCGTCTCGAGGAAGACCTCGTCGCGGCGGAGACCCGACGCCCGGAGCGCGTCGCCCACGCCGCGTTCGTTCCCGTAGGCCGCCGCGGTGTCGATGAGTCGGTATCCAACCTCCAGAGCGGAAGCGACGGCGTCCGCCGTCTCGGCGGGGGGAGTCTGGAAGACGCCGAAACCCAGTGCGGGCATCGCGACCCCGTTGTTCAAGGTGAGGTGAGTGGTCATGACTCGACGCTATGCCCGGTCGTCAGAGCGTGGGAGGTACGGTCAGTACCCGGCAGACCCCGCACAGACGGTTCGTCTATGCCTGCGCGGGGTCTTCGATCGTCAGATGATGTCGCGTCCTTCGCGTTTCGCTTCCTTGGCATCCTTCACGAATGCGCGGATCACGACGGCGAGCACGCCGACGACGATGATCGGCCACACCAGCACGTAGGCGGTCAACAGCAGGGTCTCCATCAGGCGTCCTTTCCGGCGAGCGTGTTGTCGCCCTTCACATCGGCTGTCGGCGCGACCGCCACGGTGTCGAAGCGGCCGGTGCGTTCCTTGATCAGGTCGAAGTCGAATCTCCTCGTCCTGTTCATCATCGTGAGGCCGACGCAGACGAGCGTGCTCACCGCGTAGGCCACCAGCGAGCCCGACAGCACCGGATACTCGTGGAGGAAGCCGATCGCGAACGGAGCCGATATGACGGTGGCGAGCCCACCGACGATCAGTGCCACCCGCAGGCCGAAGAAGCCGAACGACATCAGAGCGAGGACCACCCCGATCCCGATGACCGACAGGATGTCACTCACGAGCCCCCAGCCGCCGGACAGGGAGATCCACTCGAATCGCACCGGCAGGAACGCGGCGAGGGCGGCGATCACGGCGATGCTGAACGCGGAGTTCGTGACGCGATCCCAGTAGAAGCTCGCGATGACGGGGAACACGAGCGCTCCCCACATCGCGCCGACGAAGACCAGCAGGTCGAGGATGTTGAACTGCGTCGACGCGAAGCAGAGCGCTGCGGCCGTCGCGCCGATCATCGTGAGTCGGCCGACGAGCAGCATCGTCTTCGGGTTCGCGTTCTTCTTCCCCGCGATGTTCTGGCCGTAGACGTCGGCCATCATGATCGACGAGAGCGCTGTCATATCGGCATCCGCGGTGGAGGACAGCGATCCGATGATCATGACGAAGAACACGCAGATCAGGATCGGCGGCAGATAGGTCGACGCCATCTGCGGGATCAGGTTGTTCACGTCGCCGTCCATGGGCTGGACTCCCGCGTACAGGGCGAGCACGCCCAGCATGCCGATGCCGATGATCGATGCGCCATAACCGAAGGTCGCCGTGACGAAGGTCTTCTTGATCAAGTCTTCGCGAACCGCGAAGAGCCGCTGTGCGATGGTCTGGTTCCCGATGGCGTAGGCGAGCACGGCAGCGATGTACGGCGCTCCCTGGTTGAAGAAGGCATCCGAGGAGAAGAAGTCTCGCTGCTGCGGAGTGAGGTTCGACGCGCCCGTGACGAACAATTCAGGTCCCCCCGCGGCGAAGAAGATCACCGGGACGATGATCGCGACCGCTCCCAGCATGGCGATGACCTGCGCGAAGTCGGTCAGCACGGAGGCCCGGAACCCCGACCACAGCGTGTAGGCCAGAACGCCGATCGCGATGGCGACGATGCCCTGCGTGAACGTGAACGGTGACAGCATCGCGACCAGTGCTCCGCCGGCGATCAGGTTCGACGTGAGGCTGATGAGGCTCCCGAGCACGTTGGAGCCGGCGAGCATGAGCTGGCTCGAGCGCCCGTGGCGGGCGAACATCACTTCGGCGATCGTGTGCGCGTGGGGCGCGACCTTGCGGATGCGTCGACCGAAGGGGTAGATGAGCAGGATCATCAGCGCGCCCCAGAGGCCGTAGTGGATGGGCCCGGAGATGCCGTAGGTGTATCCGGATGTCGCAGAGGCGTACATCGAGGATGCCCAGATCCAGGTGGCCGTCATCGACGCGGCCGAGATACCGAAGCCGATCTTGCCGCCGCCGGTCATGTATCCGTCGGCGTTCTCCTTTCTTCGGGAGATGCGGATGGACATGTAGAGGCTGCCGCCGAAGAACAGCAGCATGAGCAGGACCACGATCGGGCCTGACAGTGTGGTGAATTCTTCCACCGGGTACTCGCTTTCTCGTCGTGATGCGGCGTTGCCGCGTGTCGATGGAGAACGAGTCCCGCTAGGTGGGGGAGTACTGCGTCGTCTGGTGTTGGGGATTGCGGGGCCTGCGGTAAGCGGTCGACATGGCGAGAACGAACCTGGACCACTGAGGCGCATCGCAGCACACAGACGAGTGGCCCGGGGTGCGGCTCCTTTCGGGACGGCCGTTTCCGGGCGCACCGAACAGCAGTGCATCCTCGAACGGGATTCGTGGATCGCGTCGGTGAGCCTCCGGGCATCTGACGCCTGAGATCACCGTGAACGCGTGACCATCGCTCCGGGGGATGAGCGTCTTTCGACCATAGCAAGTTCTCAGGAAACTCGCGGGGCACGTGATGAGAGAACAAGAAAGCCCCCGGGCAGACCGGGGGCTGGATGGTGGGCGATACCGGACTCGAACCGATGACCTCTTCCGTGTGAAGGAAGCGCGCTACCAACTGCGCCAATCGCCCATACCTCTGGGGTACGTCAACCGATACTACCGGACGCTACGGGGCGGTGAAGACCACTCAGCGAGACACGCGCGAGATTCGCTGCCGGTTTGGCGGAGTGCGGATCTTCGGCTAATGTTTCATGAGTGCCCGGGACAACCGGGAACGAAATGCGGATGTAGCGCAGTTGGTAGCGCACAACCTTGCCAAGGTTGGGGTCGCGAGTTCGAGTCTCGTCATCCGCTCGAGTGCAGCAGGTCTTCTCAGGAAGGCGTGCAGCACGTGGGGTCAATCCACACGGTGGCGTGGCCGAGCGGCTAGGCACCGGCCTGCAAAGCCGTTTACACGGGTTCGAATCCCGTCGCCACCTCACGGGAAAACTGAATAGCCCCAACGGGCGCGATTGGCGCAGCGGTAGCGCGCTTCCCTGACACGGAAGAGGTCACTGGTTCGATCCCAGTATCGCGCACAGACAGAAACCCCCGGTTCTCCGGGGGTTTTTTCGTGTTCCACGTCGCTCCGCACGGCGGAGCGCAGGGATGTCGGACCGGTGAACGGATGTCGGGCCCGAATCAGGCTTTCGCCCCGACATCCGTTCACCGGACCCGACATCCGCCGCCGGCTCACGCGAGAAGCGTCTCCCCGATGTACCCGCCCTCCGTACATCCGGGCGGGATGGCGAACACCGCGGACCCGATCGGGACCGTCCATTCGTTGAGCAGGTCGAGCTCGTCCAGTCGACGCTGCATGGGGATGAACTGCCGCTCGATGTCGGCCTGGAATGAGATGAAGATCAGCCCGGACTCGGAGACTTCGGAGCCGACCGGACGTTCGTCGTAGTTGTACGCGCGGCGGAAGATCCTCTCGCTGCCATCGCCGCGCGCGCGCCGGATGTGCGCGAACTGCGGGATCACGGGGAACCCGATCGATGTCTTGGCCTCGAAGTCCGGTTCGTCGAACTCCTCCGTCCCGGTCAGTGGCGCCCCGTTGGCGAGGGTCCTCCCCACGGAGGCATCCCGACCGCCGCGGTCCAGCCGGTCCCACTTGTCGAGGTCCATCCGGATGCGGCGGAGCACCATGCCCGTCCCGCCCGCCAGCCACCCGTCCGCGCTCCACACGACCCCGTCGAAGTCCGCCGTTCCCGGTTCGGTGTTGGTGGTGCCGTCGACCTGCCCGAAGAGGTTGCGCATCGTCGTCCCTGGGCGCTCTGTACCGTAGGCGCGACGGAAGCCCTGCTGGGTCCATCGGATGCTCGCGAAGCCACGGGCATCCTTCAACAGCATCCTCGTCGCGTGGGCGACCGTCAGCGGGTCGTCACCGGCGATCTGGATCAGAAGGTCGCCGTCCGAGAACTCCGGCCGCAGCTGATCCACACCGAACGCCGGCAGAGGCGCGAGCCACGTCGGGCTCGTTCTGCCAGCGCGGGCGACCAGGTCGGGGCCGAAGCCGAAGGTGATGGTCAGCCGTGCCGGTGCGAGGGCGAGCTCCGGCTCGGAATCAGCGAGGGCGGGGACCCCCTGTGTGAGCCGGGCCGCGTCGTCCGTCAGGATCCGCATCAGGCGGACGAGCCCTTCGCGGTCCACGTCATCATGGAGGTCGAGGCCCACGAAAACACCGTGAGCTTGCGCTGCGGTGTCGACACCGGCCTGGTGCGTGCCGAAGAAGGGCACCGACTGGTCGCCGTTCATCGGAGCGGCGACCGGCTTCGCGTCGTCCTTCTGATCGTTCAGGGCGAGATCCACTCCGACCGCCGCGACCGCGCCGACGCCGGCGACAGCTCCTCCGAGGAGGAACTGTCGCCGGGTCGACCCGGTGCGACGGGAGCGGGCGCCCTCAGCGGGCGCCGACATCACTGCCCCGAGCCGTCTTGCATGTCGCCGCCCTCGTAGTTCTCGTTCGCACCGGAGTATTCCTTGACGGGTGCGGTGAACTCGAATGTCGAGTCGTCGGAGAAGGTCAGGGTGAAGGTGACGTCACTGCCTGCGGTGAGGGGACCCGTCAGATCCATCATCATGATGTGGTTGGCGCCGGGCTCCAGAGGGAGGCTCCCGCCGGCGGGAATGATGAAGCCGCCGTCCTTCTCGCGCATCACCATCTCTCCGGCCTCGTTCTCGACAGTCTCGTGCAGCTCGAGCATGTTCGACGCCTCGGACGCGACGGAGACGACGGTCACATCGTCGTCTCCGCTGTTGACGAGTGTGCCGAATCCTGCCGACATGCCCTCGTCGGCCGACTTGACCCAGGCATCCTCGATAGTCACGGTCTCGCCGGCCGGGCGCGGCGCCGATTCGGTCGGAGTGCTCTCCGGAGTGCACCCCGTGAGTGCGAGGAGGGAGACAGCGATCACAGCTGCCAGACGGGGAAGGTTCTTCGTGGTGTTCATGATGGTGTCTTTCACAGGTCATCTGCCGCGGAACCGCCGGCTTCCGGCGGTGCGGCTGCCGTCCGAGGACGGCGAAGGAATCGAATGGCGACGAAGACGAGGACGGCGATCGTCGCCCCGCCTGCGCCGATGAGCAGCACCCTGGGGATGCCGCCGGAATCTGCTGCGGTCTGATCCGACTGTCCTGCGGATGCCGGAGGGTTCTCTGTCGAGCCGCCGGCCGTCGGGGCCCGCATCGGCTCGGCATCGCCGACCGTGAAGGGGATGACGCCCGCGATCGGGTGGCCGTCCTCCGACACGACCTGCCAGCGCACCTGATAGCCCGCGACAGGCATCTCGGGAGCGAGCGGGGCCGTGACGGTGCGCCCGGCGACCGTGACGTCGCCGGCGACCCAGTCCTTTCCCGAGGCGTCGACGACCAGGACGACGGCCCCGGTCAGCGACTCGTCGAGGATCAGGAGCTCGCCGGAGAACGTCATCGTGATGCTTCCGGGGGCGGATGCCAACCGCTCATCGGCGGCCGGAGTGCTGAATACCAGCTGGTCGTGGGCAGACGCGGGTGTGGCGATCGCGAGGGTCGCGACCGTCGCCAACGCCAGCCCGGCCGCAATCCTGCGGACAGGGGACATGGGAATGGCCTCTCATCAGACGTCGCGTGCGCGACGTTCATGCATGCGTTCAGAACCCGCGCGCATCGAGCGCGCGGCGGTGACGCACCACGGGGCCGGTGGGCCCAGGGCGCGGATCAGATCGCAGCGGCGAGAGGGGGTGCACGACCTCTGAGAGTCGCGAGAAGGATGAGGCTGGTGGCCTCATCGACGTCGAACCGCCCGGGAAACGCATCGACGACGTCGATACCGGGGAGCACGAGGACGTGATCGACACGCCGACGCACCCACCGGATGAGCTGAGCGGCGAGATCCCGCACGGCGATGAGCAGGCGCTCACCGCGGTACAGCGCCGCGATCGTCAGCACGGCGGCGAGAGCGTGTCCGACCCACATGGACGCGTCAGCGCTCACTTCCGCCGGAATGCCCGTCGTCGGGGGAATCACCAGAGGGCCGCCGTGCACGTGTGGTGTCGAGACGCCGGACGGCGTGACCGTGCCGAGTATGAAGAGCGTGTGGAAGAGGAACTGGCTCATCGCCACGGACAGCCCGAGGCGGATCAGCGAGAGCGACCGCCCGGCGAGGAGCACGCAGATCATGAATGAGAACACCCACGGCACGAGGATGCCGAGCGGCCCCGGCATCTGCCCTCCGCCGGTGACGTGACCGGCGAGGGCGACGAAGATCGCCAGGGAGGAAGCAGCGAAGCCGCGGATGACGGCTGGCTTCCTGGACTCGGTCACGGCACCAGTCTGGCATGGACGGCGCGGACACCTCATCGCATGCCGCAGCGCCGCGTCCGCTCTCAGCTCATTCGCGCGGTGACTTCGGCGCTCTCTTCACGACGTCGTATGCGGAGAGCGCAGCCTTCCGCGTCTCGCCGAGGTCGACGATCGGCTCTGTGGGAGCGTCGGCTGCCCAACGGGAGATGTAGAGGTTCTGGGGGTCGAACTTCTTCGCCTGGAGCTCGGGGTTGAACACGCGGAAGTACGGCGCCGCATCGGCGCCCGAGCCCGCGACCCACTGCCAGTTGAACGGGTTGTTCGCCTCGTCGGCGTCGACCAGCGTGTCCCAGAACCACTCCTCTCCGCGGCGCCAGTCGATGAGCAGGTTCTTCACCAGGAAAGAGGCGACGACCATCCGCACCCGGTTGTGCATGTAGCCGGTGTGCCAGAGTTCGCGCATCCCGGCATCCACGAGCGGTACACCTGTCTCGCCGTGCTGCCAGGCGTCCAGGTGCGCGGGGTCCAGCGGCGGCCAGGGGAAGGCGTCGAACTCCGGACGGAGGTTCTCGGTGGCGAGATCGGGGGAGTGGTACAGCGTGTGCCAGGCGAACTCGCGCCACCCCAGCTCGGAGAGGAACCCGCCCGCCCCCTCGACGCCGACAGCCTCTTGCCATACCGCGAAGGGACTGATCTCCCCCCAGCGGAGGTGCGGAGACAGCAGCGACGTGGCTCCGGCGGCAGGTTCGTCCCGCGCCCGGTCGTAGTCCCGGAGGTCCTCGTCGAGGAACCGACGCAGACGTCGTCGCGCCGCGGGCTCGCCGGGTTCCCAGGCCTCGCGAAGTCCGCCTGCCCAGTCGGGCCGGGTGGGCAGCAGACCCCAGTCGCCGAGGTCATCGGATGCGGGTGCATCGCCCACGCCCGGAATCGAGCGGGGCTCCGGAAAGGGAGCGCGGGGGGCGGGAAGAGAGAGGCACGCGCGCCAGAACGGCGTGTAGACGGAGTAGTGCGTTCCGCTGCCCGTCGTCACAGTCCACGGCTCGTGCAGCAGGGAGCCCGCGAACGAGACGGTCTCGATCCCATCCGCCCGCAGGGCGGTCTTCAGAGACGAATCGATCTCGCGCTCGGCGCCGCCGTACCGTCGGTTCCAGAACACGGCTCCCGCGTCGATCTCCGAAACCAGCTCGCGCACGACACGCTCGGCGGCGCCGCGGCGCAGCACGAGATCACCGCCACGCTCGCGCAGGCGCTCCCCGAGCGACGCGAGCGAATGATGGAGCCACCAGCGGGCCGCACCGCCGAGAGGTCGGACACCGGGGGATTCCTCGTCGAGCACGTAGAGCGCGAGCACCGGTTCCCCTCGATCGATGGCAGCCCGAAGCGCCGGGTTGTCTGCGAGCCGGAGATCATCTCGGAACCATACGAGCGAGGGGGACGTCATGATGTCATTCTCGTGGAGTGCGCGATCTCGGGTCACGCGCGACGCCGGTGGCTGCGTCGGCCGCGTGGGGTCGAGTCGCCTGTGGACCACAGCGCCCACAGGACCAGGAGCGGCTGCAGGAAGAGCCTGCCGAGACGTCGTGCATCCGTGTCGAGTCCCGGCGTCGAGCGCTTGGTCCGCCACTGGTGGACGTTGCCCGGCATCACTGCGACGAAGAACGCGGCGGTCGCCCAGCCGATGCGGCGGCGTTCCTTCGGGAGGACGAGCAGTCCTGCGGCGAGCGCGATCTCGGCGGCGCCCGAGGCGATCACGATCGTGTCCTTGTCGAGTCGAGTCAGGCGGGTGGCCCAATCGGGCACGACCACACGGAATCCGCGGGTGCTGAGGAAGTGGCCGACCCCGATCGCGCCGAGCGCGATCGCCAGGATCCATCGTGCGACTGCTCTGTCCATCCGTTCACGTTACGTGATGCTCCCCGGTGCGCGGATGACGTCCGCTGTGAGTTCCGCCTCACTCCACGAGGGACGGCCTCTCGCTCTCCCAGGAGCGGAACGCATCGACGATCTGCGGAGTGCGGGTGTGATGGAGGTAGTGCTCGCCGTCGAGCGGCACGACGGTGCCATCCGCGACGGTTGCGGCCTGCTCCTCGTGCACCTGCAGCCACGTGGGCACGGTCGGATTGTCGGAGACGACGAACAGCAGCAGGGGAAGGTCTTCGGGGAACGTCGTTCCGAGTGCGTCTCGGAAGTTCACGGGGAGCAGTGACATCGCGTTCAGGTAGGTCGGACTCAGCGTGTTCCGATCGGTGAGCAGGGCGATCTGCGCGCGTGCTTCTTCGGAGTAGACGGCCTCGTCGTACCCCGTGCCGCGAATCGAGGCGATGAGACGAGCGAGTCCGAGGTTCTTCGCAGCGCCGAACAGCCCGACCGGCAGCTCCGTGTCGGAGCCCGGCTGGCCGGGGACGCTGCTGTCGATCCCCACGAACGCCCGCACCTCGTCGGGATAGCGATTCGCGAACTGGATGCCGTAGAGGCCCGCGATGGAATGCCCCATCAGCACGTACTCGTCGACCCCGAGCTGCTGCAGGGCGGAGTGGGTCTCGCTCACGATGTTCTCGGTGGTGCGCGGCTGATCCGTACCGTCGCTCAGCCCATAGCCGAAGGGCTCCACCACGATCACGCGATGGTCCTGCGCGAGCTCGGCGACGAGCGGCTCGAAGTCGAGGACGGGCGATGCGGTGCCGAAGCCGGGAAGGAGCACCACGTCCTCCGCGCCCTCGCCGACGATCAGCACGTTCATCTCCCGACCGTCCACAGCGACCTTCTGCCCGTAGGGTTCGATGCGATCCTGTTCGATCGCGGTCGCGACCACGTTTCCCACGGTGGTCGTCGCAAGGCCCAGCGCGACCACCCCGGTGACGGAGGCGACCGCGATGAGCGTTCTCTTGACGTGCTTGTTCATGCAGACCTCTCCGAGCGCACTCCGTGTGCAGCCTCCCTTCCAGCTTTCCGATGCGCGTGCGCTACCGCATCGTCGTGCCGTGGGCATTCGTGTACCGCGATCGCGGTATCCCGTCTCATCCCGCCGGGGGATCCCCGGCGCGACGGTGCGCGGAATACTGGTCTGATGTCGGCAGCTCGTCCTCCACGAATCGCGTCGCTGTTCGGCGACGTGCTCGCCGTGCTCGTCGTGACGCTGTTCGCCGTGTCGCCGTTCCCCGACGACGGCTTCCGCGCGGACGGATGGCTGATGGTGGTCGCGCTCCTGCCGGCGGCCGCGATGCTGCTCCGTCGCCGTTTCCCGCTCTTCACGCTCGCCGTCAGCCTGGCATGCGCCGTGTTCCTGGCGTTCGCCGGAGTGGTGTCACCGAGTGCGCTCATCGCTGTGGCGATCAGTGCATTCGCCACCGTGGATCGGCGCGGGCGTCTCGTGGGGGTCACCGCCGTTGGCGCGGCGACGGTGATCGTGTTCTTCGTCAGTGCGATTCCGCTCGGCGGCGATCTCTGGGACGCCCGCGCGCTGCAGTTCGTGTTCATCGTCGCTCTCGCAGGCGCGCTGGGAGACGCCACCCGGTCTCGCAGGGAATTCGTCATCGCGATGACCGAACGCGCGGAACGTGCGGAGCAGGGACGCGAGGAGGAAGCGCGACGTCGGGTCGCCGAGGAGCGGGTGCGCATCGCTCGCGACCTGCATGACGTGGTGGCGCACCAGATCTCGGTCATCAGTCTGAACGCCGGCGTCGCCTCATCCGCGTTGGACCTCCGGCCGGAGCGGGCGCGGGAGGCGCTGAGCACGATCCGTCGTTCCTCGCGCACGGTTCTCGCCGACATCGGGGGACTGATGGCACTTCTTCGGTCCGACGACCCTGAGGACGTCCGTGATCTGCGCCCGCAGCGGGGACTCGCCGATCTCGACGCTCTGGTCGCGCAGTTCCGCGAGGCAGGGCTCCGTGTCGAGCTGCAGGACGCCCCGGATCGACCGCAGCTGTCGCCGGCAAGCGACCACGTCGCGTTCCTCGTGATCCTCGAAGGTCTGACGAACGCCCACAAGCACGGGGCAGGTGACGCGGCGCTCGTCCGGATCCGCACTGAGCAGGACTCGCTCCGACTCACCATCGTCAATCCCGCGGTAGATGAGGCGGGGGCTCCTGCCGCGTCAGGGGGTCACGGGCTACGAGGGCTTCGCGAGCGCGTCGTCGCCGTTCGCGGCGACGTGCAGACCGGCAGGGTCGGCGAGGAGTTCCGACTGGATGTGCGGATTCCGCTGGAAGGAGGTCAGCGATGATCCGTGTGCTCGTGGTCGATGACCAGCCGCTGGTTCGCCAGGCCGTTCGTGACATCCTGATCGACGGCGGCGTCGAGGTGATCGGCGAAGCGGCGAACGGGCGAGACGCCGTCGCGCAGGTGCGCCGGTCCAGCCCCGATGTCGTCGTGATGGACATCAGGATGCCTGAGCTCGATGGGATCGCGGCCACCGCCCAGATCACGGGTTCGTCCCCGTCCTCGGCGACCCGCGTGCTCATCCTGACGACTTTCGAGGAGGACGACTATGTCGTGGCAGCCCTTCGAGCCGGCGCCAGCGGCTTCGTGGGCAAGGGAGCGGAGCCGGAGGAGATCGTCGACGCCGTGCGGGTCGTGCACCGGGGGGATGCGCTCCTCTCCTCGGCGGCGACTCGTTCGCTGATCGAGCGTTCGGTGCTGCCGCAGCTCCCGCGTGCTGAAGCATGGCACGATGAGCCGTTGCGACAGCTCACCGACCGCGAGCGTGAGGTGCTGCTCCTCGTGGCGCGGGGCGATTCGAACCAGGACATCGCCGAAGCACTCGTGATCTCACCCCACACCGCGAAGACCCATGTGAATCGCATCATGTCCAAGCTGCAGGCGCGCGATCGGGCCCAACTGGTGATCCGTGCCTACGAGTCGGGAGTCGTGATCCCCGGGGCGTGAACGGCCTCCCGTGAGACGACGGGGCCGGACATGCTCGTGGCGGTCAGGACGACGGGATCATGCGAGTAACCTGGGTATCGACCCAGATGGAGAGAGTTTCTGTGCCTGAAAACGCCCGGCCGAATGACGGCTTCGCCCTGTTCACTGACCGAAACGTCGTCGCGATGCGCGTCAACGGCGAGCTCAAGGACCTCGCCACGACCGTGACCGAGACCGACGAGGTCGAGGCGGTCACGATCGACAGCACGGACGGATTGAACATCCTCCGTCACTCGGCTGCCCACGTGCTGGCGCAGGCGGTGCAGCGCATCAACCCGCAGGCGAACCTCGGGATCGGCCCGCCCATCACCGACGGCTTCTACTACGACTTCGGCGTGGAGACCCCGTTCACGCCGGAGGACATCAAGGCCATCACCAAGGAGATGCAGCGCATCGTCCGCGAGGGCCAGCGGTTCGTCCGCCGTGTGGTGACCGACGAGGAGGCCCGCGCCGAGCTCGCGAACGAGCCGTTCAAGCTCGAGCTCATCGGGCTCAAGGGCCCGGGCAAGGAGGTCGCCGAAGGCGCCTCTGTCGAGGTCGGCGAGGGCGAGCTGACGATCTACGACAACACCACCCGTGACGGCGAGGTCGTCTGGAAGGACCTCTGCCGCGGACCGCACCTGCCCAATACGCGCATGATCGGCAACGGATGGGACCTCACCCGCATCGCTGCCGCGTACTGGCGCGGCAGCGAGAAGAACCCGCAGCTGCAGCGCATCTACGGCACGGCCTGGCCGACGAAGGACGAGCTCCGCGCGTATCAGCACCGTCTCGAGGAAGCAGCCAAGCGCGATCACCGCCGCCTCGGCAAGGAACTCGATCTGTTCTCGTTCCCCGAGGAGATCGGGTCGGGCCTGTCCGTGTGGCACCCGCGCGGCGGCGTGATCCGCGGTGAGATGGAGCAGCACGCGCGCAAGCGCCACATCGAGGGCGGCTACACCTACGTGTACACCCCGCACATCTCGAAGGAAGACCTCTTCCTCACCTCGAACCACCTCGTCACGTACAAGGAGGGCATGTTCCCGCCGATCGTGATGGACGAGGAGCGCGACGATGAGGGCAACATCACCAAGCAGGGCCAGGACTACTACCTGAAGCCCATGAACTGCCCGATGCACATCCTCATCTACAAGGAGCGCGCCCGGAGCTACCGCGACCTCCCGCTGCGCTTCGCGGAGAACGGCACGGTCTACCGCAACGAGCTCTCCGGCGCACTGCACGGTCTCACGCGCGTGCGAGGCTTCACCCAGGACGACTCGCACCTGTTCGTCACGCCCGACCAGCTCGAGGCCGAGGTCGCCAAGGTCCTCGACTTCATCCTCTCGATGCTCCGCGATTTCGGTCTGACCGACTTCGAACTCGAGCTGTCGATGAAGGACGACGAGAAGTCCAAGTGGATCGGCTCGGACGAGTTCTGGGAGTCGTCGACCGACGCGCTGCGCCGTGTCGCGGTGGCCTCAGGGCTCAAGCTCACAGAGGTCCCCGGTGAGGCCGCGTTCTACGGCCCGAAGATCGACCTCAAGACGCGTGATGCGATCGGTCGCACCTGGCAGCTCTCGACTGTGCAGGTCGACCCGAACCTGCCGGAGCGCTTCGACCTCGAGTTCATGGACAAGGACGGGCAGAAGAAGCGCCCGATCATGATCCACCGCGCGCTGTTCGGCTCGATCGAGCGGTTCTTCGCGATCCTGCTCGAGCACTACGCGGGTGACTTCCCGGTGTGGCTGTCTCCCGTGCAGGTCGTGGGCATCCCGGTGGCGGACGACTTCGCCGACTACTTGGGCGACGTGATCGACACACTGCGCTCTCAGGGCGTGCGTGCCGAGCTCGACACGTCCGACGATCGCATGCAGAAGAAGATCCGGACGCACACGACCGGCAAGGTGCCGCTGCTGCTGATCGCGGGGGAGAAGGACCGCGACGCTGGCACCGTCTCTTTCCGCTACCGCGACGGGGCGCAGGAGAACGGTGTACCGATCGCGGACGCCGTAGCGCGCATCCGCGCGGCCATCGACTCCCACGCCCTCGTGCAGACAGCAGGGGACCTGGCGTGACCGACGGGGAGCAGCCGCTGGAGGATGCCGGACGCCTCGCCGGGGTGCCGGACGAGTTCCAGCGGTTGTGGACCCCGCACCGGATGGCGTACATCCAGGCGGGACCGGAGCCCCTGCGCGAAGAGTGCCCGTTCTGCGAGGCGCCGAAGTTCCCGGATGCCGAGCGGCTGGTCGTCGCACGCGGCGAGACGGCGTACGTGTTGCTGAACCTCTTCCCGTACAACTCCGGCCATCTGCTGGTCTGCCCCTACCGTCACATCGCCACCTACGACCAGGCGACGCCGGAGGAGGTCGCCGAGATCGGCGCGCTCACCCAGACGGCGATGCGCGTGCTGCGCGAGGTCTCGCGCTGCGACGGCTTCAACCTGGGCATGAATCAGGGCGCCGTGGCGGGGGCCGGCGTCGACGCCCACCTGCACCAGCACGTGGTGCCACGGTGGACGTCGGACGCGAACTTCTTCCCGATCATCGCGAAGACCAAGGCGCTCCCGCAGCTGCTGGGCGAGGTGCGCGAAGCCGTGGCTGACGCCTGGCCTCGCCTGAACGCGTGACTCGCGGTGTGCTGAACCCGATGGCTCTCCGGCATCGCTTCGCCGCAGCAGCGATCGTCCTCGGCGTCGCCTCGTCCATGGCCGCCTGTGCACCGCAGCCCGATCCCCAGCGGACGGCGACACCGACTGCGGCACCGACGAGCGTAGAGGACGAGGGGCGCGCCTTCTACCTCGCCCAGGGGTTCGCGGAGAACGAGGGACGCCTCTCTCCGAAGACCCCGGCACAGCAGACGCTGGTCGACGACGTGATCGAGAGCGGAGTCTGGGCAGGCATACCCGATGAGGACGTCGCCTGGATGAGCCTCGAGCTCACGATCGACGTCTGCCTCGTCGCGATCGAGTCCGAGCACCGGGTCGATGCGGGCAAGGTCGGTGACCACATCGATTCCTCCGAGATCATCGGCTCCTGGTCGAATGCGTTCGAAGAGAGCGACCCCGGTCTGCCTTTCATGCTCGGAGGCCTGGCGATCTCAGGCATGAAGTATCTCTGCCCCGATGACCACCCCGGTTGGCTCGCCGCGTATCGCGAGCTGCCCATCCCCACCGGATGACGGACGCCCGGCTCAGCGCACCTGGCGCGCCGTGAACTGCAGCCGCGGGTTCGCGTAGAACTCCTGGGCCTCGACGAGCTGCAGCTCGCGCTCTCCGGACTCGAGCGTCGCCTTGAGCAGGTCGTACACGCTGGACGCCGTGCGCTCGAGCGCGACCTTGGCGCTGCCGGTCTCGACGTAGTGCGCAGTGAAGAGCGCGGCGGTCACGTCCCCGGAACCATTCGCCTTCATGGGCAGGTGCGGGGTCTGCACGAGCCAGGCACCCTTCTCATCGGCGGCGAGCATCTCGATCGTCCCCTCTTCGCGATCGGGGCGCTCGACACTGGTGACGAGCACGGTGCGCGGACCCATCGCGTGCGCGAGATCGACCGACGCGAGAGTGGACTCCAGCGTGTCAGGCTCGGTGTCGGTGAGGAAGCCGAGCTCGAACTGGTTCGGGGTGATGATGTCGGCGACGGGAACCACGCGCTCACGCAGCAGCACCGGGATCGCGGGGGCGACGAAACATCCCGACTTCGCGTTGCCCATGACCGGGTCGCAGGCGTACACCGCGTTCGGGTTCGACGCCTTCACTCGTGCGACGGCGTCGATGATCACGTCTCCGATGCCCTCTCCGCCCTGGTAGCCGCTGAGAACGGCGTCGATCTGGCCGAAGACACCGCGTTCCTCGATGCCGGTGATGACCTCGCGGACGTCACCCGGGGCGATCAGGGGACCGCGCCAGGCGCCGTAGCCGGTGTGGTTGGAGAAGTTCACGGTGTAGACGGGCAGTACCTCGACACCGATGCGCTGCAGCGGGAACACGGCGGCCGAGTTCCCCACATGCCCGTAGGCCACGGCTGACTGGATGGAGAGGATCTTCATTCTCCGACTCTTTCGTTCAGGGCGGGCCGGTGCCCGCGAGGTGTGGTCATCGCCCGGCGGCGACGAGGTCTGCGACCAGCGACTCTGCTTCATCGTCGGACAGGTCATGCACGGTGAGACGCAGATGATGAGAGGGCTCCGCCTTCTCATCGAGCGCGAAGTCGTCGCCGGTGCGGGCGAGCCATCCGCGGCGCATGAGGCGGTCGGCGATGGTCCGAGCCGGCTGGGAGAACTCGACCCACAGGCTCATGCCGTCGGACACCGTGGCCTCGATACCGCTCGCTCGGAGTCGTTCGGCGAAGGCGGCGTTGCGCTGCGCGTAGTGCTCCGCAGCCGCTGCCACCTCCGACATCGCCGTCTCGTCGGTCAGCTGTGTAAGGGCGAGACGCTGCAGCAGGTGGCTCACCCATGTCGTTCCGGGGCTCAGCCGCATCGCGAGGCGCTCGGCGGTCTCCGCGTCCGTCGCTGCGATCGCGAGGCACATGTCCGGACCAAGGAACTTCGAGACAGAGCGTACGAGGGCGAACCGGCGATGCTCGGGGCCGATGAGCGACTCGTAGGGTCGCTGCGAGAGCATCGAGAAGTGGTCGTCCTCGATGATCAGCACATACGGGTGGTCGGCGAGCACGGCACGGAGTTCGGCGGCCCGGGAAGCGGTGAGGCTCGCGCCGGTCGGATTCTGCGCCCGCGGCGTGCAGATGATGGCACGGACGCCCGCCTCCAGCGCGGTTCGCAGACCGTCGACGGTCATGCCCTCGGCGTCGACGGGGACGGGAACCGCGCGATAGCCGCCCAGCCGCACCGTGTGGATGCTCGCGAGGAAACAGGGATCCTCCAGGGCGACGGCGTCATCGCGCATCAGCGCCTGGGCGAGCAGCCGCTCGACGGCGTCGACCGCTCCACTGGTCACGGTGATACGGAAGTCGACGCCGTCGAGGTCGCGCGAGATCCAGCGCGTCGACCACTCCTCGAGTCCACGATCGATCACGGGCTCGCCGTAGAGCACAGGGCGGGAGGCGATGGTCATCAGGGCCGGTGCAGGATCGGGGATCAGGCGGGGGTCGGGGTTCCCTGTGCCGATGTCGCGGAGGACGGTGTCGGGGGCATAGCCTTCCTGCGCCACTGCCTCCAAGCCGGCGACGATGGTCCCTGCTCGTCCGCGAGACAGCACGAGCCCCGCCTGAGCGAGCTGTCGATACGCGGCGACGGCGGTGTTCCGGTTGACGCCGAGCGTGGCGGCGAGCTCCCGCACCGGGGGGAGGACGCTGCCGGGGCGGAGGATTCCGCGGTCGCGCAGGGAGCGCACGCTGTCGGCGATGTCCGCTGCGGTGGTGCCTGTGATCTGGTCGCTCATGGTCCTCCTCAGCGATTCTAGGTCGAATCGGACAGTGCTATGTTTGATCTAGATCAAACCCGACTTCGGTGCATCCGACAGGAGTTCCCATGGCAGACCAGACAACCACCGGATCGCCGCGCGTCAAGCGCGGCCTCGCCGAGATGCTGAAGGGCGGCGTCATCATGGACGTCGTCACGGCGGATCAGGCGAAGATCGCCGAAGACGCCGGAGCCGTCGCCGTCATGGCGCTCGAGCGCGTCCCGGCCGACATCCGCGCGCAGGGTGGTGTCTCCCGCATGAGCGACCCCGACATGATCGACAGCATCATCGATGCGGTGTCCATCCCCGTGATGGCGAAGGCGCGCATCGGTCACTTCGTCGAGGCGCAGGTGCTGCAGGAACTCGGCGTGGACTACATCGACGAGTCGGAGGTCCTCTCGCCTGCCGATTACGTGAACCACATCGACAAGTACGGCTTCACGGTCCCGTTCGTCTGCGGCGCGACCAATCTCGGAGAGGCGCTCCGCCGCATCAACGAGGGCGCAGCCATGATCCGGTCCAAGGGTGAGGCGGGAACCGGCGACGTTTCCGAGGCGATGAAGCACATCCGCAAGATCCGCGGCGAGATCGCGGCTCTCACGTCCCTGCCCAAGGACGAGCTGTTCGTGGCGGCCAAGGAACTGCAGGCACCGTACGAGCTGGTCGCCGAGATCGCCGAGACCGGCAAGCTTCCCGTCGTGCTGTTCGTGGCCGGTGGTGTCGCGACCCCTGCGGACGCAGCCATGATGATGCAGCTCGGCGCCGACGGCGTGTTCGTCGGATCGGGGATCTTCAAGTCGGGCAACCCTGCGGAGCGGGCGAAGGCGATCGTCAAGGCGACGACCTTCTTCGATGACCCGAAGGTCATCGCCGAGGTCTCGCGTGGATTGGGTGAGGCCATGGTGGGCATCAACGTCAGCGACCTTCCCGCGCCGCACCGTCTCGCCGAGCGTGGCTGGTAACACCAGGGTCGGTGTGCTCGCGCTGCAGGGCGACGTGCGCGAGCACGCCGCCCTGCTCTCGAGTCTCGGTGCCGACGTGGCGTTGGTGCGACGCCCCGACGACCTCGCATCGGTCGACGGGCTCGTCATCCCGGGCGGCGAGTCGAGCGTGATCGACAAGCTGTCGCGCGTTTTCGGGATGCAGCAGCCCATCCGCGAGGCCATCGCGGCAGGCATGCCGGTCCTCGGCACGTGCGCGGGACTGATCATGCTCGCCGACGAGATCGTCGACGCCATCGAGGGACAGGAGTCGTTCGGAGGGCTGGATGTGGTCGTGCGCCGGAACGCCTTCGGCCGTCAGGTCGAATCCTTCGAAGCGCGACTCGACGTTCCCGCACTCGGCGCGGATCCGGTGTCCGCCGCGTTCATCCGCGGACCGGTTGTCGAGTCGGTCGGTCCTAGGGCCGACGTGCTGGCATCCCTGCCCGATGGACGCGTGGTCGCCGTGGAGCAGGGCGACCTGCTCGGTCTGAGCTTCCACCCGGAGATCACGGGAGCGACGAGGTTCCACGAGCGCTTTCTCGCTCGCGCAGACGCACGTCGCCGCGCTGCGGCGCGGTAGGTCGTCGGCTCAGATCAGGCCCGAGAGCCACCGCAGAGCCGGCATCGCCTGCGCGCGCTGGAACTTCCGCAGGCCGGGGAGCTGCGGGATGTCGGGTTGCGCCTGCTGGAACCAGAGGAACGATGCGAAGGCGGAGATCACGGCGAGCAGCTCAGCTTGAGGTGGTGCGCCGTGCTCTTCGAACACAGCCCACGCCTCCTCGCAGGCGGGGCCTCCGGATGCCTCGATGCTGGGGACCAGACAGGGGAGGTCGATCCACGCGGCGCCCCTGCGCGCGTGCGGCCAGTCCAGCAGGTGTGCCCGTCCTGCGCTGATCAGGATGTTGTCTGCGCGCACATCGTCGTGCACGATGACGTCGCCGTGTACCGCGCAGCGGAAGCTCTCCTCGAGGCGCAGCAACGCCGGCATCCGCGCGGGGAGGCCATGGGGGAGCGCCTCGCGCATCCCCCGATCCGCAGCGATCTCCGTCCACCTGGTGAAACCGGGGATCATGACAGCCTCTGCTCGAGGCATATCCGAAGGCGCAGGGGTGGTCGACAGCACGCGCAGGGCCTTGGCTACGGCGTGCAGGTCCGCCGTCGTCCACGGCTGGCCCGGGTGGCGGCCGTCGATCGCCTCGATCACGAGCGCCGTACCCGTCGGGTCGTCGATGGCTCCGAGGAGTCGTGGGGCGATGGCGGTCGGCAGATGCGAGAGCGTGCGCATCTCCTCGCGGAGGAAGTGCAGCGAGTCCGCGTGCCAATCCGCACCGCAGGCCTTGACGAATGCGCGCCCCGTCGTGGTCGTGACGACGCCCGCGTAGGAGGCGCTGAAGCCGCCATGGGCTGGCGCCTCCTGCACGAGATCACCCCCGATCGCGGAGATGATCCGAGATCGAAGTGGCATCGGGAGCGTATGCCAGTCGGGCCGGAGCCGATCTGCTCCCGTCGTCATCGTGCTGTCTTCTCGACGCCGGGTCCGTCGCGTTCGACTCCGCGCCGATGGGAGAGCATCCACTCATAGAGTTCGGGGTTCTCGTACGTCTCGGTCCATGAGTCGTGACCGACGCCCGCGTACCGGGTGAAACGCACGTCAGCGTCGAGGGCCTGCAGCTCGTCGACGATCTGCTCTGTCGCGGCGATCGGCACGACGTCGTCCGCGTCGCCGTGGAACGCCCAGGAGGGGATCGCGCGGATCGGAGCGGCGCTCTGCATCCACAGGCCACCGCAGATCGGTGCGATGGCCGCGAATCGATCGGGGTAGCGCACCGCGAGCGACCAGGTGCCGAAACCGCCCATGCTGAGTCCTGTCACCGAAACGCGCTCCTCGTCGACCCTGTGTGTGGAGCTCACCTCATCGATCAGTGCGGCCAGCGTCGAGAGCTCGGCGACCCATTGACTCGCCGCGGCGCACTGGGGTGTGACGAGGATGAAGGGGAACTCCTGCCCGTCGTCCGCCAGTCTGGGCGGACCGTGGACGGCGGCGAGATCGAGGTCGGAACCCCGTTCGCCTGCACCGTGCAGGAAGAGCACGAGCGGCCAGAGCCGGTGCGGATCATCGTCGTAGCCATCAGGGAGGTGGAGCAGGTACCGCAGGGTGTCGGCGGGCGCCGGTGCGCCGTCAGGAACCCCTGCCGAGCGGAGGGCGGGAGAGATGTGTCGTGATCTGCGCATGCTCCCATCCTGCGCCACCCGAGGCGTTCGTTAGAATGGACGATGCGCTGAGCGCGAGCTCATGCGGATACGACGAGCGGAGACTTATGTCCGGGCATTCCAAGTGGGCGACCACGAAGCACAAGAAGGCCATCATCGACTCCAGGCGCGCGAAGTCCTGGGCCAAGCTCATCAAGAACATCGAGGTCGCCGCCAAGCTCGGCGGACCGGACCTGGCGGGCAACCCCACCCTCTTCGACGCGGTGCAGAAGGCCAAGAAGACCTCGGTCCCCAAGGACAACATCGACCGCGCGGTGAAGCGCGGTGCCGGTATCGGCGGCGAGGCCGTCGAGTACCTCTCGATCATGTACGAGGGATACGGCCCCAACGGCGTCGCGCTCATGATCGAGTGTCTGACCGACAACAAGAACCGGGCGGCCGCTGAGGTTCGCACGGCTCTCAGCCGCAACGGCGGCACGCTCGCAGACCCCGGCAGCGTGGCCTACAACTTCAGCCGCAAGGGCGTCATCGTCGTCGGCTCCGAGGGCACCACCGAGGATGACGTGATGATGGCGGCGCTCGAGGCCGGCGCGGAGGAGATCGAACCGCACGCCGAGGGCTTCGAGGTGATCACGGAGGCGACCGACCTGGTGGCTGTGCGCAGCGCGCTCCAGGAGGCCGGCATCGACTACGAGTCCGCCGACGTCGAGTTCGTCCCGAACCTCAAGGTCGAGATCGACGCCGACACCGCGCGCAAGATCTTCCGCCTGATCGATGCCCTGGAAGACAGTGAAGACGTGCAGAACGTGTTCACCAACTTCGATCTGAGTCCCGAGGTCCAGGCGGAGCTGGAGAACGACGACGCCTAGGCGCGCCGGGCGACCGGTGTCGGATCGGCGGCCTAGCCTGGGGGAGTGACCTCCTCTCTGCGCGTGCTCGGCATCGACCCCGGTCTCACCCGCTGCGGTGTGGGGGTCGTGGATGTCGACGGATCGCGCCGCGGAACGCTCGTGCACGTCGGGGTGATCCGTTCCTCGCCGGAAGCGGAGATCGGGGAGCGTCTCTCGATCGTGGCCGCCGGGATCCGCGCCGTGATCGCCGAGCATCGACCTGATGCCGTCGCCGTCGAGCGGGTCTTCGCGCAGCAGAACACGCACTCGGTGATGGGCACCGCACAGGCCAGTGGCGTCGCGTTGCTGATCGCCTCCGAGTCGGGGCTCCCCGCCGCCACGCACACACCCAGTGAGGTCAAGGCCGCCGTCACCGGATATGGTGCTGCCGACAAACGGCAGGTGCAGACGATGATCGCCCGCATCCTGCGCCTCGACGCACTGCCGCAACCGGCCGATGCCGCCGACGCACTGGCCATCGCCCTCTGCCACGCCTGGCGACGCGGGGGAGCAGCGGCGACCGCCCCCGGGGCTCTGACTCCCGCTCAGCGTGCCTGGGCCGAGGCCGAGAAGCGTGTCGGTCGAACATACCTACGAGCGACGCCGTAGGCTGAGGGGATGATCTCCTCTCTGCACGGCGTCGTCCTGCATGCGGCATCCGATCAGGTCGTCATCGATGTGGGCGGGGTCGGATTCGCGGTCGCGGTGCCCGCCGATGTCGCCCACACCGCGACGGTGGGAGAGAAGCTGCTGCTGCACACCAGCCTCATCGTCCGTGAGGACTCGCTGTCGCTGTTCGGCTTCGCCGACCGTGGTGAGCTCGAGATCTTCGGACTGCTGATCAGCGTGACCGGCGTCGGTCCGAAGTCGGCACTCGGCGTGCTCTCGCACCTCACGAGCGATCAGATCGCCGAGGCCGTCACCGCGGAGGATGACGCCCCCTTCCGACGCGTTTCCGGCATCGGCCCCAAGACGGCGAAGCTCATCGTGCTGCAGCTCGCCGGCAAGGTGCAGGCGTTCGCGGCTCCGGCGAAGCCCGCCGCGGGCGGCGGCGCCGATGTCGTCACGCAGGTGGCCGCGGCACTCGTGGGGCTCGGCTGGTCGGAGAAGGTCGCCGCAGACGCCGCCGCCCAGACGGCAGCGGATGCCACAGAGGCGGAGAGCGCGTCCGTCGCCTCTCTGCTTCGTCGTACGCTCGCCCTGCTCGGCCCGGCGCAGGGAGGCCAGGCGCGTGTCTGATCCCCTCGACGCCAGCGAGCCCTCCGACGAGACCGAACTCGCCATCGAAGGCGCCCTGCGGCCGACGAGCCTCGGAGAGTTCGTGGGCCAGCAGAAGGTGCGCGGTCAGCTGCAGCTGCTCCTCGAGGCCGCCCGCATCCAGAGTCGTCCCGCCGATCACATCCTCTTGGCGGGACCTCCCGGCCTGGGGAAGACGACGCTCGCGATGATCGTCGCACACGAGAGCGAACGTCCGCTCCGGCTGTCCAGCGGCCCGGCGATCCAGCACGCCGGTGATCTCGCGGCCCTGCTCTCGAGCCTGGTCCCCGGTGAAGTGCTCTTCATCGACGAGATCCACCGCATGGCGCGCTCCGCCGAGGAGATGCTCTATCTCGCGATGGAGGACTACCGCATCGACATCATGGTGGGAAAGGGCGCGGGAGCGACGAGCATCCCGCTCGAGCTCTCGCCGTTCACCCTGGTCGGCGCGACGACTCGCTCCGGGCTGCTGCCCAACCCGCTCCGCGACCGCTTCGGGTTCACCGGTCACCTCGAGTTCTACGAGGTGGGCGAGCTGGAGCAGGTGATCGCACGATCCGCGGCCGTGCTCGGCGTCGACCTCCCGACCGACTCGCTCGCCGAGATCGCCCGACGGTCCCGCGGCACCCCGCGCATCGCGAACCGCCTCCTTCGCCGGGTGCGCGATTATGCGCTGGTGCACACGGGGGGAGTTGCGACCATCCGCGAGGTCCGTGCGGCCCTGGATCTGTACGACGTCGATCCGATCGGTCTCGATCGCCTGGACCGTGCCGTGCTCGAAGCGCTCGTCCGACGGTTCCGCGGTGGCCCGGTCGGCCTCAGCACGCTCGCTGTCGCCGTCGGTGAGGAAGCCGAGACCGTGGAGAGCGTGGTCGAGCCGTACCTCGTGCGCATCGGGTTCCTCGGGCGCACGCCCCGCGGCCGTGTGGCGATGCCGGAGGCTTACGCGCACCTGGGTGTCGCGCATCCGGACGGGATGCTTAAGTTGGATGACCTATAATCACTGAAGACTTCCCGGATACCTTCGCGCGCCCAAAGGCTGGAGCGTGCACCTGAGAAAGGCGCTTCCCCCATGCCCATGGAATTCCTGCTCTTCGGCCTCCTCGCCGTTCTCCTCGTCTTCATGATCTTCAACACGCGCAAGCGCACGAAGCAGATGAAGGCCGAGCAGGAGGAGAAGGCCACCAAGACCGTCCCGGGCGCCAAGGTGCTCCTGCAGGGCGGCATCTACGGGACGATCGTCGCGTACGACCCCGACGACCTCGACACCCCCGCGCTCGTCGAGATCGCTCCCGGCACCATCATCGACGTGCACAGCCAGGCCATCCTGCGCGTGGTCGAGCCCAAGGATGTCGTCGTCGACGCACCGTCGGACGACATCGTCGAGGAGCGTGTCGTCGAGGAGCGTGTCGTCGAGGAGCCGGTCGCCCCGGCTGTCGAGACCCCCGAGGAGACCCGCGCTCGCCTCGAGCGCGACGCCGACGACAAGTAACGCCGAGGCCGACGCGGCCCCTCGGATCTCCGTCCTTCCAGAAAGCTGAACACACGTGGCTTCATCCTCTCCCGTCCGTCACGCCTGGCGGGTCCTTCTCGGCCTGCTCCTCGTGACGGGCGTGCTCTTCGGCATCAACGCACTGGGCGTGTACGTCTTCAAGGACAGCAACGGGGAGGCCGCGAGCTCGTGGACACCTGAGCTCGCCCTCGATCTGCAGGGCGGCACACAGATCGTGCTGAGTGCGGAGACCGAGGACGGAGCGGCTCCGTCGTCCGAGCAGCTCGACCAGGCCGCGGCGATCATCCGGCAGCGTGTCGATGCGTCCGGCGTCGCCGAGGCCGACATCACGACCGAGGGCGGACAGAACATCGTCGTCCAGATCCCCGGTGAGGCCGACGCGCAGACGCGGGAGCGGATCCAGTCCAGTGCTCAGCTGGAGTTCCGTCCCGTGCTCTACACGACGGCGGCGACCAACGAGTTCGTGGGCGAGGACGGCAACTCGACGCCGTACCCCAGCCCGGATCCGGGTCTGAACTCGACGCCGACGGCCGAGCCGACCGACGCGAGCGACCTCTCCTGGGTCACCGACAAGCTGGCCGCGGAGTTCCAGGCATACGACTGCGCGAACCCGGAGAACGACGCCTCCAAGGCGCCGAAGGACCAGCCGCTCATCGCCTGCTCGGCGGACGGGAGCGCCAAGTACATCCTCGGACCGGCAGAGCTCGACGGCACGGCCATCACCGACGCCTCGGCCGGTCGCGACCCGAAGTCGGGTGCCTGGCTGGTGCAGCTCACGATGAACGGCGACGGGGCCGATGCGTTCGGCAAGGTCAGCACCCGCCTGAACCAGAACCGCATCGACGGGCTCACGCCGCGGGATCAGTTCGCCTTCGTGCTGGACGGCAACGTGATCAGCGCTCCGCGGATGAACGGGCAGATCCTCGATGGTCGCCCCAGCATCTCCGGAAGCTTCACGCAGGAGTCCGCGACCACTCTCGCCGATCAGCTCAAGTTCGGTGCCCTTCCGCTGAGCTTCACGGTGCAGAGCTCCGACACGATCTCGGCGACGCTGGGTACGCAGCAGCTGCAGATCGGTCTCATCGCGGGCCTCATCGGGCTCGCGCTGGTGGCGATCTACTCGCTGATCGTCTATCGAGCGCTCGGGTCGGTGATCATCGCGTCGATCGCGGTGATGGCGGTGCTCACCTACATCATCATCTGCATCCTGGCGTGGCGAATCGGGTTCCGCCTCTCGCTCGCCGGTGTCGCCGGTCTCATCGTGTCCATCGGCTTCACCGCCGACTCGTTCATCGTGTACTTCGAACGAATACGAGACGAGCTCCGTGACGGGAAGTCGATCACCGCGGCGGTCGAGGACGGCTGGGGTCGTGCGAAGCGCACGATCTACATCTCCAAGTCGATCAACATCCTCGCGGCGGTCGTCCTCTACATCCTGGCCGATGCCACGGTGAAGGGCTTCGCCTTCACGCTCGGACTCACGACGCTCATCGACGTTTTCATCTTCGTGATCTTCACGCACCCGGTGATGCAACTTCTCGCGCGCACCCGCTTCTTCGGCGGCGGCCACAAGCTGTCCGGACTCGATCCCGAAGCTCTCGGGGCCGTGTACCGCAGCCGCTCGCAGTACCGAGAGGTCACCACGGCGTCGGTCGGGCGGGGCGCGAAGAACGCGCGGTTCCGCGGCGAGGCCGACCGCAGACAGACGATCGCCGAACGCAAGCGCGCCGAGGCCCTCACGGGCGAGAGATCCACCAAAGCCGGAAGTGAGGGAGACGCCTGATGCCTTCCATGAATGAGTTCGGCAACAACCTCTACTCCGGGAAGACCTCCTTCCCGTTCGTCGGCAAGCGCCGTCTGTGGTTCATCATCGCGATCATCCTGGTCGTCGGCTCGGCGTTGGTGCCGCTCATCCGTCCTATCCAGTTCTCGATCGAGTTCACGGGTGGATCGCAGTTCACCGTGCAGGCGCCGGACAGCCTCGATCAGGAGACGGCGACCACAGCCGTGCAATCGGTCGTCCCCGGCGCTGCGACCAAGGTCGTCGTCGTCAGCGGCAAGGACGTCCGCGTCCAGACCGACCAGATGAGCGCTGCCGAGACCCAGCAGGTCGGCGAGGCACTGGCGAAGGCATACGGCGTCGATCCGTCCGACGTCACTTCCTCCTTCATCGGACCCGCGTGGGGTGAGAACGTCACCAAGCAGTCGCTGTGGGGTCTCGCGATCTTCCTCGCCCTGACCTTCCTGATCCTGGCGATCTACTTCCGCACCTGGAAGATGTCGGCCGCGGCCATCATCGGTCTCCTCGACGTGCTCGTGATCACGGTGGGCATCTACGCGCTGGCCGGCTTCGAGATCTCGCCGGCGGCCGTGATCGGCTTCCTCACGATCCTCGCGTACTCGCTGTACGACACCACGGTCGTGTTCGACAAGATCCGCGAGAACACGACCGAAGACGGGGAGAAGTCCGCCCGCTTGTTCGGCGAGTCGGTCAACCTCGCGGTGAACCAGACGCTCGTGCGCTCCATCAACACGTCAGTCGTCGCTGCTCTGCCGGTCGGCGCGGTGCTCTTCATCGGCGCGTTCTGGCTGGGCGCGGAGTCGCTCACCGACATCTCGCTCTCGATCTTCGTCGGCATTCTCGTGGCCACCTACTCGACGCTCTTCGTGGCTGCTCCGCTCTACTCGCTGTTCCGCGAGAACGAGCCGCAGCTGAAGGCACGGGATGCCCGCATCCGAGAGGCTCGCAGCAGGGCGGCCGTCGAGGTCTGATCGGTTCCTCAGCGGGGCCGGTGCCGCACAGCACGCGTAGGATTGATCGATCAGGAGGTGAGTAGATGGCGGAACCGCAGACGTCATCGCAGGGCTCGAGTCTGCGACGGCTGGTTCCCCGCATCTTCTCCCGCGCGTCGAGGATCAATGACCTCGACAATCTGATCCGCACAGTCCGGGCGAACCACCCCAAGGGCGACTTCTCGGTGATCGAGAGGGCCTACGCGGTCGCCAAGGAGAAGCACGAGGGGCAGAAGCGCCAGAGCGGTGAGCCGTACATCACCCACCCGCTCGCGGTCGCCCAGATCCTCGCCGAACTCGGTCTCGGGCCGCGGGCGATCGCCGCAGCGCTGCTGCACGACACCGTCGAGGACACCGGGTACGCGCTGACCGATCTCACCGCCGAGTTCGGCGACGAGGTCGCGATGCTCGTCGACGGCGTCACCAAGCTCGACAAGGTGAAGTACGGCGAGAGCGCGCAGGCCGAGACGGTCCGCAAGATGATCGTCGCGATGTCCAAGGACATCCGAGTGCTGCTGATCAAGCTCGCCGACCGCCTCCACAACGCGCGCACCTGGGGTTTCGTTCCGCCGGAGAAGGCGGCGAAGAAGGCCAAGGAGACCCTGGAGATCTACGCTCCGTTGGCGAATCGCCTCGGAATCCAGGCGATCAAGTCGGAGCTCGAGGATCTCTCCTTCGCGGTGCTGCACCCGAAGATCTACAACGAGATCCACAGCCTCATCGCGCAGCGTACCCCGCAGCGCGAGAAGTATTTGAACCAGGTCGTCGAGGAGATCGACGAAGACCTGCGGGATCTCCGCATCCGTGGCAAGGTCGTCGGGCGCCCCAAGCAGCTCTACTCGGTGTACCAGAAGATGGTCATCCGCGGCCGTGAGTTCGACGACATCTACGACCTGATCGGCATCCGGGTGCTGGTGTCCTCCGTGCGCGACTGCTACGCGGTGCTCGGCGCCATCCACGCACGCTGGACTCCGCTGCCGGGTCGTTTCAAGGACTACATCGCCACACCCAAGTTCAACCTCTACCAGTCACTGCACACCACGGTGATCGGCCCCGCCGGCCGCACGGTCGAGATCCAGATCCGCACCCATGAGATGCACCAGCAGGCCGAGTACGGCGTCGCTGCGCACTGGATGTACAAGGAGCGGATGAACGGCGGCGGCAAGACCGAGGTCCGCGCGTCCGACACCGACATGGCCTGGCTCGCGCACATCTCCGACTGGCAGGCCGAGACCGCCGACCCTGGAGAGTTCCTGGAATCCCTCCGGTTCGAGATCGGCGCGAAGGAGGTCTACGTCTTCACGCCGAAGGGCCGGGTGATCGGGCTGCCCTCCGGCGCGACCCCGGTGGACTTCGCCTACGCCGTGCACACCGAGATCGGCCACCGCACGATGGGCGCCAAGGTCAACGGTCGCCTGGTGCCTCTGGAGTCCGAGCTCAAGAGCGGTGACGTCGTCGAGGTGTTCACCTCGAAGAACCCCGACGCGGGACCCAGCCAGGACTGGCTCGGGTTCGTTGCGAGCACGCGCGCCCGCAACAAGATCCGCGGGTGGTTCACGAAGGAGCGCCGCGAGGAGGCGATCGAGCAGGGCAAGGAGGCCATCGCGAGGGCGATGCGTCGACAGAACCTGCCGCTGCAGCGGCTCATGAGCCATGACTCCTTCACGGAAGTGGCACGGGGCATGCACTACGAGGACGTCTCCGCGCTCTATGCGGCGGTCGGCGAGGGGCACGTCTCGACCCAATCCGTGCTGGAGAAGGTCACCGCACTCGTCGCGGCGAACGACCCCGCGACGGGGGCCATCGACCTTCCCGGCAGCGTGCAGACGCGTGAGCCGCGGTCGGGTGACTCCGGCGTGCTGGTGCGCGGCGCCAATGACATCCTCGTCAAGCTCGCGAAATGCTGCACCCCGGTTCCGGGCGACCAGATCGTCGGGTTCGTGACCCGTGGCAGCGGCGTCTCGGTCCACCGTGCGGACTGCGTGAACGTGAAGGCGCTGGGTGCCGAACAGGACCGATTCGTCGAGGTCTCCTGGGCTCCCACCACCAAGAGCGTCTTCAGGGTGCAGATCCAGGTCGAGGCGCTCGACCGTTCGGGGCTTCTCTCCGATGTCACCCGCGTGTTGAGCGAGCACCATGTCAACATCCTCTCGGCGACGGTCACCACGACGGACGAGCGACTCGCTCTGAGCCGATTCGTCTTCGAGATGGGTGATGCCGTGCACCTCGATCGCGTGCTCAACGCGGTACGCAGGATCGACGCCGTGTACGACGTCTATCGCGTCACCTCTTCCTGACCGCGAGCCTGTCCAGCACGGCCCGTCCCGCGCGGCTTCCAGGAACGCGCGACATGCGGCGCAGCATGGCGGACGCCTCCTCCGGCACGTCGGGCGACACGAGCGCGAGTCTGTCCATCCAGGTCAGCACGCGCGGATCGCGGTGCACGGTCGTGGCGAGATCGAGCATGGTCCGCACCGGCGTTGTGACGAGGATTCCGCCGATCGACTCCAGTTCGGAAGAGGCGACGACGGTGTCGTGGAAGACGAGTCGTGAGTTCGTCGTCGCACGGATCCGTCGTTCGACGCACCGTCGCACATGATGCACGCCCGGTGGACCATCGCCGGCGCCATGGATCCACGCAGCCGTCGGCCCTGACGCCGCGGTTCCTGCGCGCACCAGCGATGCGACAGCGCTCGCCCTGACATCCGATCCCTCGATCAGGTCCGCCGGGACATAGGCGTCCCCGACCTCGACCACATGCCCGTCGATCCGTGCCGCGCTGAGCTCCGCCTCACTCAGCCGAACGCCGGGCAGGTACAGAAGGGCGGGGTGCATCACGTCAGTCTGACGCAGTGCACCCCGCCTCGTCCGTCGTCGTGCGGGACCTGTGGAGAACGGGTCAGCTTCCGAGTGCGCTCAGCCAGGCTCGGCGTGCTTCCAGAGCATCCGCTGCGGCCTTGGCAGCCTTCGTGTCGCCGGCCTTCTCCGCCGCGGCGACCTCGGCCTCGAGCTTCTCGATGGCTTCCAGCAGTTGGGAGCTCATGTCGTTCGCGCGCGCCTTGGTCTCGGGGTTGTTCTTCTTCCAGTCCACATCTTCCCGGGCCTTGAGACCCTGTTCGATGGCGCGGAGCTTGTCGTCGAGCGCCCGCTCCTTGTCCCGGGGGAAGATGCGTCCGATCTCGTCCCACTGCCGCTGGATGCGGGTCAGGAGCGCGCGAGCTCGCTTGATGTTGGGCTCGTCTGCGACACCCTTCGCCTCTTCGAGGAGTGCTTCGCGTGCCTCTATCTTCGGAGCGGAATCCGCTTCTTCAGCGGCAGCCTGCTCGGCACGGGCGGCATAGAGGGCGTCGCCCGCGGCCTTGAAGCGCGCCCACAGCGCGTCATCGGCCTTTCGTCCGGCGCGGCCGGACGCCTTCCACTCGTCGAGGAGGTTGCGGTAGGCGGGGATGCCGTCGGTACCGCGGGGGGCGAGGGCTTCCGCACGCTCCACGAGACGGGTCTTCGCGTCGCGGGCGACCTTGTGAGCGTCGTCGAGCTCGGAGTAGAAGGCGCGGCGCTGCTTGTCCACGACGGCCCGCGCGTCCCGGAAACGCTTCCAGAGCTGCTGGGAGATCCCCTTCGACAGGCGCGGCCCGTTCTGCTGCTGCGCCTGCCAGGCGTCGAACAGCTCTCCGAGCTCAGCCGTGACCTGCTTCCACTGCACCTTGCTGAGGTCACGTGCGGCGATCGCCTCGGCGCGCTCGACGAGTTCGGTTCGCTCGGCGATCGCCTTGTCGACGAGTTCCTTCGCCTGCTTCGCCTCCTGTTCCGTCGCCTCCGAGAGAGACGAGGTCAGAGCGTTGAGTCGATCGCGAAGACCGGCAAGGTCACCGACCGCGGCGGCATCGGTGGCTTCGTCGATCAGGTGCTTCGCCTGCTTGGCGAGGTCGCTCGCGGATGCGCCGCCGGCCTGATGGCGCTGTTCGAGTGCATGCACCTTGAAGGCGATGTCGTCGAACTTGCGGACGAAGTAGGCGAGGGCCTCATCGGGCGTACCGTCCGGGTACTGGCCGACGACGCGCCAGGCGTCGCCCTCCTTGACCTCGACGGTTCCGTCCTCGGTGACGCGCCCCCATTCCGCCGACGTCGACGATGCGGCGGGTACCGGTGCGGCAGGCGCGACGGCGGCCGGCGTCGGTGCCTTGCGGGGCATCGGCACGGAGGGGGGTCCGGGGATGGGCGGAGTCGGCTTCGTGGGCTCGTTGGCAGACACGTGATTCTCCTTGCGCGGTCGGGCCGCGGGAGGCGGAAAGGACGAGGCTCAGCCTAGTACGCCGAAGCGCCGCGGGTGAGGCCCGGGCGTCACGCGGGATCGTTACCGTTCTGTGATGAGATCTTTCGACGGAGGACACACAGCTCGTCATCTCCGGGAAACACGACCCTCTTAGGGTCGCCAGGACGACAGTCATCCGGTCGACAGGAGCAGTATGAAGGACACCACATCCCCACCGGGCGAGATCGTCGTCGTCGGAGCGGGGATGGCGGCGCATCGATTCGTCGAGCGGCTGCTCCGCGACCCGGGAACGGCCGCGCGGGTCACCGTCATCGGAGACGAGGGGTACGGTCCGTACGACAGGTCCGAGGTGGCGGGGCTCCTCTCCGGCGACGATCCCGCAGAGCTCCAACTGGACCGCTCCGTCTTCCGTGACGACCGCGTCCGGCTGGTGCGTGATGACCGCGTGCTGCGCATCGATCGCACGGCCCGCACCGTGCGAACGCGCTCCCGGCGCACATACTCCTACGACACGCTGGTGCTCGCCACCGGTTCGTTCGCTTCGCAGGTTGCCGTATCGGGAGCTCGGCTTCCCGGGTGCTTCGTGCTGCACTCGATCGAGGACGCGGAAGCGATCCGGACCTTCGTCGAGGCGCGATCCGGCGTCCTGGGGCGCCCGCTGCGCGGCGTCGTGATCGGGGGAGGGCGACGCGGGCTCGAAGCGGCGGTCGCTCTGGACGCGGCGGGGGTCGCAACCACGATCGTGCAGTATGCGGATCGCGTGCTGCCCGACCGGTTGGATGAGGTGGGTGCCGGCGTGCTGCAGTCCGCTTTCGCAGATCGAGGCATCGCGGTGCGCACGCGTACGAGGACGACGCGGCTCGACGCGGACGACTCGGGTGCGGTCACCGCTCTCGAGTTCCAGGACGGGACCTTCCAACGGGCGGATGTCGTGCTGTTCACGGTCGGCGTGCGTCCGCGTGACGAACTCGCTCGCAACGCGGGGCTCGGTGTGCACGCGCAGGGCGGGGTCATCATCGACGATCGGTGCGTCACTTCGGATCCACACATCCTCGCGATCGGCGAAGCGGCCCGCTTCGACGACCGTGCCGTCGATTCCGCCGCGGGCGCGCACTCCACGGCGGAGGTCGCAGCGGAGCGGGCGTGCGGGGGAGCGACGCGGTTCACGGGGCACGAAGCCTGTCTCCACCGCACCATCGCCGGGGTCGACATCGTGAGCTTCGGCGAGCCGTGGGCGGCTTCTCCGGGTGCGGTCGACGTCGTCACGCTCTCCCGTCGCGGCGGTGTCTACCGCAAGCTGGTCCTCAGCGACGATGCGCAGACTCTCCTCGGGGGCATCCTCGTGGGCGATACGAGCGGACATGTCGCCTTTCGGCGGGCCGTCGGCGAACGGCTACGGGGCGAGGTCGCCGAGGAACTGGGGCGTACGGCTCCGGACGAGGGTGGGACGATCCCGGCCTGCGTCCACATCGGGATGTCGTCGCGCGAACTCCGGGAAGTGATCCGCACAGAAGGATTGACCACATTCACCGAGTTCGGGGTGCGTCTTGGAAGGGAGCCCGACTGTGCGCGCTGCAGTCTGGCTGTGGCTCGTGCGCTCTTGGAGCTGGCTGACGAGCGGTTGCCGCAGAAAGGGGAAGACGCCTCCAGCGAGCGGGCACGTCGTGTGGTCGGGTCGGCGTCTGCCGGCAGTCGCGTGAGCCTCTCCGCAGCGGGGGGAGGGGAGTTCGGCCCGCAGCAGCTCGTCGACATCGGCTGCATCGCGCTGGACCTCGGCCTGTCGCTGCAGGTCGTCGACTCGCGGATCGAGCTGCGGGGAGTCCGTCGGGGGCAGCGTTCGGCGTTGCGGGAACGGCTGGCCGCGGTCGGGATCCTGTGCGAAGAGTCCCCGCTGCGCACGGGCTCGGGCGATGCCCAGGAGCAGTCGCTCCCCAGCGGTGAGTCTGTGTCACCGCATCCGAGGCCGTCAAGCGATGCTGCACGGAACGCTGTCAGAGCGATGGACGCAGGCTGGGCCGATCGAGGTCACTCGATGGGTCGGCACCGCGCCTCGCCACTGCGCGCGGAGAACCCCGCATGACGACCGGGCGTTCGGGGGCACGCCCGGTGCTCGCAGGATGCAGGATCATCGTGTCGGACGAGGCGCGATCCGCCGGAGGTCCCTCCGCCGGGAGGGGCGGGTCGAACGACGACGGCTGGCGTCGCGTCCTGGAAAGAGCGGGGGCGGAACTGCTGCGTGTCGTCACGCCTCGAGTGACGACACCGGCTCCGGTCGCCCTGTGTCGCGCCGTCCACCGCGCAGGTGCCGGCGGCGCTGACGCTGTGCTGTTCACGGCGTCGACGGCGGCGTGGGTCGACGCGGCGGAGAGTTCCGGCGCCCTCGACGCCAACCGGCGGCGGACGGAGGCGGAAAGGCTGCTCCTCATCGCCGTCGAGGAACGGGAGGCCACCCGACTGCGGGCGATCGGGCTGCGTGCTCGACACGTCGAGCCGTCGACGCAGGCCGGGCTGGCGGAGAGCGTCCTCGCGCACTATCGGAGCGGGGCAGGAGCCGCTCTCACGGTGGCTGGACGCCTCGAGGTTCGCAGCGGAGGCGTCATTCTCGACGACGGCTTCGTCCCCCTGTCGGGTGGAGCGGTGGCACTGATCGAAGCGCTGTTCCTCGCCCGCGGCCGCGTGCTCTCGCGCGCGGAGCTCGGTCAGGTGCTTCCCGGCGGCCATCGCAGCGATCGAGCGGTCGAAGTCGCCGTCGGGCGATTGCGCGACTCCCTGGGGCGTGGCGATCTCATCCAGACGGTCGTCAAGCGGGGCTATCGCCTGGCGGTGGACGAGCCCCGATGAGGGCGCTCGTCAGGAGAGCGTGTGCAGGCTACTCGGTGGGCGCCGGTTCCTCGCTGGGAACGGGCTCCTCGGTGGGAGCCGGTGTCTCGCTGGGGGCCGGTGTCCCGGTCGGAGCGACCGTGGGTGTGGGCGTGGGTTCGGGGGCAGTGACCTGCGCGTGCACGACCTGGCTCGCGATCGCCGCCGACACGATCACGACGCCGACGATGATTCCGATCGCGTTGTCTCGGGTGCGGCGCCGGATCAGTCCTTCATGCACGGCGTTGCGGGCCGCATGGATGCGGGCGCGTTCCGCTTGCGTGCGCTGCTGTGCATTCTTGGACCCGCGTGCTGCCATCTGTCCTGTTTCCCCTCACTGTGTCGCTGTGCGACCTCGCCTCAGAGCCTAGCGTCGTCGGCCCGTCGCACCGATGCGCTGCGTTCGGCCGTTCGGCACGGTTCAACGGCGAACGCTCGTCATTCCGTGATGGACCGACTACTTTTAGGCTATTGATCGCCTCAGTACGAAAAGGAGCACGCTCATGCGGTGGACCCGAAACCTGGTCGCGGCCCTCGTCGTCAGCGCGACTGCCGTGCTCGGCGTCGTGCCGCCGGCGAGCGCAGCGGAGATCCCACCACCGAACGCGGATGTCGCACGGATCCTCGCGGACACGAACGCCGCGCGGGCCGCCAACGGACTGGCGCCGTTGGTGCTGGACGGGGATGTGACGACGGTCGCGCAGAACTGGTCGGCGACCCAGTCCCGCGAAGGCCGGATGTACCACAACCCGCAGTACTCGAGCCAGATTCCCGGGGGTTGGAGCAGGGCAGCCGAGAACGTCGCATCCGGCTATTCGTCGGCGACCGTCGTCGCAGCATGGATGAACTCGCCCGGGCACCGCGCGAACATCCTCGGCGACTACACGACGATCGGCATCGGTCTCGTCAACGGCTACGCCACGCAGGTGTTCGCCAAGTATCCGGTATCGACGCCCACTCCGACGGTCTCGCGGCAGGACGCCTCCGTGCGCAGCCACGTCGCTCAGCGGGGATGGATCGCCGGAGGGGGCACCACGGGGCAGGGGCTGGGTCTTGAAGCCGTCGCGGTGCGGCAGCAGACCGGCAAGGTCATCTGCCTTCAGGCCCATGTGCAGAACATCGGGTGGATGACACCCGTCTGCACGCAGGGTGCCGGTACCGAGGTGACGGCGGGGACGACCGGTCGAGGGCTTCGAATGGAGGCTCTCCGGGTGTGGAGTCCGGGCAACACGGTGTCCGGACGAGGACACGTGTCGAGCATCGGGTGGCAACCGCGCGTGGTCTCCTCGGCGCCGGGCAACCAGATCTCCCTCGGCACGACCGGGCAGGCGAGGCAGCTCGAGTTCGTCGACCTCTTCCAGTGACGGCGACTTCCTGAGACGGCGATGTCGCTCGCCCCGAGTAGCCTTGGCGGGTGACCCCTTCCGCGCCGCTGCTCTCCGGGCAGACGCCCCTCGCCGTGCGCATGCGCCCGACCTCCCTCGCCGAGGTCGCCGGGCAGCGTCACCTGCTCCGGGCCGGTTCGCCGATCGTCGCCCTCGCTGATCCGAAGGCGGCAGCGCCGGGAGCCGTATCGATCATCCTGTGGGGGCCGCCGGGCACCGGCAAGACCACGCTGGCACAGGCCATCGCGCGTTCGTCGGGGCGACGCTTCGTCGAGTTGTCCGCCATCACCGCCGGCGTCAAGGACGTGCGCGAAGTCATGCAGGAGGCGGTGAACCAACGCGATCTCTACGGTCAGACCACCATCCTCTTCCTCGACGAGATCCATCGCTTCACGAAGGCGCAGCAGGACGCTCTGCTCCCCGGGGTCGAGAACGGGTGGGTGATCCTCATCGCCGCGACCACGGAGAATCCGTCCTTCTCCGTGATCTCACCATTGCTCTCGCGCTCTCTGCTGCTGACCCTGCAGCCACTGACCGACGAGGACATCGGCGTGCTCGTCGACCGTGCGGTGACCGATGCCAGGGGACTCAACGGAGCCGTCACGCTCAGCGACGAAGCTCGATCCGCCCTCCTGAGACTCGCATCGGGGGATGCTCGGCGCGCCCTCACGGGGTTGGAGGCCGGTGCGGCCGTGGCCCTGTCGCACGCCACGACAGGAGAGCCCGGTGACGGCGCTGGTGGCGAGGAGGACGAGAGTGCGGGGCCGCCCGAGGTCTCTGCCGATGACATCGCCCAGGCGGTCGACAAGGCGCTGCTGCGGTACGACCGTCAGGGTGATGAGCACTACGACGTCATCAGTGCGTTCATCAAGTCGATCAGGGGATCCGACCCCGATGCGGCGCTGCACTACTTGGCCCGCATGATCGAGGCGGGGGAGGATCCGCGGTTCATCGCCAGGCGCCTCGTCATCTCCGCGTCGGAGGACGTGGGCCTCGCCGACCCGCAGGCAATGGTCATCGCCGTCGCCGCTGCCGATGCCGTGGCATTCATCGGTATGCCGGAGGGGCGCATCCCGCTCGCGGAGGCGACCGTGTACCTGGCGACCACAGCCAAGTCGAACGCCGCCTATGTGGGCATCGACGCCGCGATCGCCGACATCCGTGCGGGAGGTTTCGGCAGGGTGCCGCTTCATCTGCGCGACGCTCACTATCCGGGCGCGAAGCGACTCGGGCACGGCCGCGGGTACGTCTACTCCCATGACAGCGAGTTCGGGATCGTGCCCCAGCAGTACCTGCCGGATGAGCTGGACGGCCGACGCTATTACCAGCCGAAGAACCTCGGTGCGGAGCGTGACATCGGCTCCCGGCTCGAGCGCATCCGTCGCATCCTCGGCGATCGCTGACCCGCAGATCCGGTCGAGAGACACGATCTGTTAGACTTGAGCGGCTCGAAACCGAGTTTTCGGGCATCTCCTCGTTCACACCACACCTTGCTGGCGCCCCGGCGTGCGCTCCAAGGCAGAACGCGGACGATACGTCCGCGAGTCGCGAAAGCCGCGACCGCGTCATCGGAAGGAACGCTTCGTGACCACGAAGTCCCAGGACCGCCGCAAGGTGCGTCTCAGCCGCGCCCTCGGCGTCGCACTCACCCCGAAGGCCGCCCGCTACCTCGAGAAGCGCCCGTACGCTCCGGGTGAGCACGGCCGCACCAAGCGCAAGGCAGACAGCGACTACGCCGTCCGTCTGCGTGAGAAGCAGCGCCTGCGTGAGCAGTACGGCATCCGCGAGAAGCAGATGCGCAATACGTTCAACGAGGCTCGTCGTCAGGACGGCCTGACCGGTGAGAACCTGGTCGAGCTTCTCGAGATGCGTCTCGACGCCCTCGTCGTGCGTTCGGGCTTCGCCCGCACCACCGCACAGGCTCGCCAGCTCGTCGTGCACCGTCACATCCTGGTCGACGGCCAGCTCGTCGACCGCCCGTCGTTCCGCGTGAAGCCGGGTCAGCTCATCCACGTCAAGCCCAAGAGCGAGGGCACCGAGCCCTTCCAGGTGGCAGCAGCCGGCGGTCACGCCGAGGTCCTGCCCCCCGTTCCCGGCTACCTCGAGGTCGAGCTCGACAAGCTCCAGGCGCGTCTGGTCCGTCGCCCGAAGCGCGCTGAGGTCCCCGTGACCTGCGAAGTGCAGCTCGTCGTCGAGTACTACGCGGCTCGCTGATACACCGCATACACGAGAGGCGTCGGGGAAACCCGACGCCTCTCGTCGTTTTTGCATACGATGGGATCACCGCGCCTTCGCGGCTCAGAGGCAAGGATGGCGTCATGAAGAAGTTGCAGTGGTTCCTGATCGGAGTGATCGGCGGCTTCGTCGCGGCCCATTTCATGAACAAGGACCCGCGGGGTCGTGACATCCTCGCCGAGGTCGATGCCCGCATCAACGGCTTCACCTCCCTGATCGGCGACGCCTACCGCGCCGAAGACGCTCGGCTTGCAGAGCCCGAACAGAACTGACACCTCCCGCGCGCCTCGCGCAGCATCGCTCAACGCGACCATCCCTCCACGCGACCTAGGACACCTGGCACCCCTATGAAAACTGCGGAAATCGCGCAGCGTTACCTCGACTTCTTCGAGAAGAACGACCACCTCATCGTCCCCTCCGCCTCTCTGGTCAGCGACGATCCTTCCCTGCTGTTCACCGTCGCCGGAATGGTGCCGATGATCCCGTACCTCACCGGGGTCGTGCCCGCTCCGCACCCGCGCATCGCGGACGTGCAGAAGTGCATCCGCACCAACGACATCGAAGAGGTGGGCCGCACCGCCCGTCACGGCACGTTCTTCCAGATGCTGGGCAACTGGTCCTTCGGCGACTACTTCAAGGAAGGCGCGATCCGTTACGCCTGGGAGCTGCTGACCAGCGCGGAGTCCGACGGCGGTCTCGGCTTCGACGAGAAGGACCTCTGGGTCACGGTCTACGAGACCGATGACGAGGCCGAAGCGATCTGGCGCGACATCATCGGGCTCAAGCCCGAGCGCATCCAGCGTCTCGGCCGCGCGGACAACTACTGGAACACCGGTCAGCCGGGCCCGGGTGGCCCCGACTCGGAGATCTTCTTCGATCGTGGCCCCGCTTACGGCAAGGACGGCGGCCCCGCCGTCGACGACTCGCGGTTCCTGGAGATCTGGAACCTCGTGTTCATGCAGGACTTCATCGAGAACATCCGAGGCAAGACCGAGTTCGACATCGTCGGTGAGCTCCCGATGAAGAACATCGACACCGGGATGGGCCTCGAGCGCGTCGCCTTCCTCAAGCAGGGCGTCGACAACATGTACGAGTCCGACCAGGTGCGGCCCGTGCTCGATCGTGCCGTCGAACTCTCCGGACGGCCCTATGGCGTGCAGCATGAGGACGACGTGCGGTTCCGCGTCGTCGCCGACCACGTCCGGTCCTCGCTCATGCTCCTCTCCGACGGAGTCCGCCCCTCCAACGAGGGGCGCGGATACATCCTCCGCCGTCTGATGCGCCGCACGGTCCGTTCGATGCGGCTGCTCGGCGTCGACGAGCCGGTCTTCCCCGAGCTCTTCGCCGCGTCGCGCGACGTGATGAAGACCACCTACCCCGAGCTCGAGAAGGACTGGCCGGTGCTCTCGGCGTCGGCGTTCGCCGAGGAGGAGACGTTCCGTCGCACCCTCGTCGCCGGCTCCACGATCCTCGACCTCGCGCTCGACGAGACCAGGAAGGGCGGCGGGAAGACGCTGAGCGGGCCGGAGGCGTTCCTTCTGCACGACACCTACGGTTTCCCCATCGACCTCACGCTCGAGGTCGCCGAGGAGGCGGGGCTGGACGTCGACCGTGCCGCCTTCGACAATCTCATGCAGGAGCAGCGTCAGCGCGCCAAGGACGACGCCCGCAACCGCAAGCGGCAGCTCGCCGATGTGTCGGTCTACCGTGAACTGCGCGCCCTGGGCGAGACCGGATTCGACGGGTACACGGCGCTCGAGGTCGAGTCGCGTGTGCTCGGACTCCTCGTCGACGGCGTTCCGGTGCGCAGCGCCGCCGAAGGTCAGATCGCCGAGGTCGTGCTGGCCGAGACGACGCTGTATGCAGAGTCCGGCGGCCAGGTCGCTGACAAGGGCACGATCGTTGGCCCGGGCTACGTCCTCGAAGTGCTGGATGTGCAGAAGCCGGTTCCCGGTCTGATCAGCCACACCGTCGAGGTCACGCGCGGAAGCGTCGCCGTCGACGACATCGCGACCACGGTCGTCGATGCCGCGAACCGCCGTGCCGCCCGCCAGGCGCACTCGGCGACGCACCTCGTGCACGCCGCGCTCCGCGACACGCTCGGTCCGACGGCGACGCAGGCAGGGTCGTTGAACCGCGCCGGCTACATGCGCTTCGACTTCGCGTGGTCGCAGGCGCTCTCGGCAGACACCCGAAGCGAGATCGAGGAGATCACGAACCGCGCGGTGCAGGACTCGCTCGAAGTGACCACGCGCATCGTCTCGCTCGACGAGGCCAAGGAAGCCGGGGCCATGGCCCTGTTCGGCGAGAAGTACGGCGACGTGGTGCGTATGGTCGACATCGGCGGCCCGTGGTCCCGCGAGCTGTGCGCGGGTACGCACGTGAGCACGAGTGCCGAGATCGGACTGGTGAGCCTGGTCGGCGAGTCGTCGGTCGGGGCATCGAACCGCCGTATCGAGGCGCTCGTCGGCGCCGATGCCTTCCGCGAGCTCGCCGCTGAGCGTGCCATCGTGTCGCAGCTCACCAGTTCGTTGAAGACTCCTCGCGAGCAGCTGCCCGAGCGTATCGCCGATCTGACCGCGAGCCTCAAGGCGGCGGAGAAGCGCATCGCGCAGTTCGAGGCGAAGGAGCGGGCGGGTCAGGTCCCGTCGATCGTCGAGGCTGCGACGCGCGTCGGAGAGTTCCGTCTGGCTGCGCAGAACCTCGGTGACGTGGCTTCTGCGGATGACGTGCGCGATCTCGTCAACGGTGTCCGTGATCGGCTCGGTTCTGAGGCGGCTGTCGTGGCACTGGGCGCCGTGGTCAACGGACGCCCGGTCGTGGTCGTCGCCACCAACGAGGCGGCGCGGTCGGCCGGCGCGAAGGCCGGTGCGCTGGCGAAGCGCGCAGCCGGCGTGCTCGGCGGCGGCGGCGGCGGACGAGACGACGTCGCACAGGGCGGTGGGGCGGATGTCGCCGCACTCCCCGCGGCGCTCGACGCCATCTCCCAGGAGCTGCACAGCGCGTGAGCGGGTTCCGTCGCGGGGTGCGTCTCGGCATCGACGTGGGAAGAGCGAGGGTCGGTGTCGCGCGCTCCGATCCCGACGGGATGCTCGCGGTGCCGGTGGAGACCGTGCCGCGGGATGACGCCTCGATCGACCGCATCCTCCAGATCGCACAGGAGTACGACCTGTTGGAGTTCGTCGTCGGATTGCCAGTGAACATGCAGGGAACGGACACCCCCTCGACGACGGATGCCCGCGAGTTCGCGGCCGCGCTCCAGGTGCGCAGTGGGCTCCCGGTGCGGCTCGTGGACGAACGGCTGAGCACCGTGACCGCCCACGCGGCATTGCGCAGTTCCGGGAGATCTCAGAAGAAGTCTCGTAGCATTGTGGATCAGGTCGCCGCCGTGGTGCTTCTGCAGCAGGCGATCGACGTGGAGAAGAGCACCGGAAACCCGGCCGGTGCCACCATCTCGCCTGACGAGGAGCACGCCTGACGATGTCTGAACGTGACAGCGCCACACCCGAGCCCGACACCGATGCCCGGCTGGGGGACCTGTTCGAGAATCTGCCCGAACCGACGAGACAGATTCCGACCGTGGACGACAGCGCGCCTGCTCCCGGATCGCGACGTGCCGCGAGGGAAGCGGCCTCGGGGGAGGGGACGGCCACACCGGCCCGCGGCACCGCCGGCCCGGCGGCGCAGCCTTCGAGCGCGCCGGTGCGAGCCTCTGCCGATGACGCCGTCGGCGCGGACGCGTCGGCACCGTCTCCGATTCCGGTGCGGGCCTCTGCTGACGCGGCTGACGCGACGACACGGGCACAAGCCGAGGCCGTCCCGGCGTCGGCTCCCGTCGCCGATGCAGCGGGGCCCGCGATCGGCGGTGGCCTCGACGCCCTCTTCGTCCCCCACGATGAGAACATCGATGCGAAGCCCAAGAAGAAGAAGCGGCGGAAGGGCTGCTTGATCGCGCTCGTGATCGTTCTCGCGATCTTCGGTGGGATCGCCGCCGGCGGCGCGTGGGTGTGGAACACCTACGGCGACAAGATCAGTGATGCGATGGGGTGGGGCGAGTCGAAGGATTGGGAGCCCGGGCTGGCCAACGGCGAAGCCCTCGTCACCATCAAGCAGGGGGACACCGGGGGTCCTGTGTCCACCGCCCTCTATGAAGCCGGTGTGACGAAGACCGAAGACGTCTTCTACGACTACATCGTCGACGAGAACCTCGCCGTGACCTTCTATCCGGGCGTGTACCGCCTACAGAAGAAGATGACGGCAGAAGCCGCCCTGGCGGCGCTGAAGGACGATGGCAACAAGATGGCCAACGCCGTCTCCGTCGCCGAGGGCGGGACGATCGTCTCGTCGCTCCCCGGTATGGCTGAGACGCTCGGTCTTCCGCTGGCCGACTTCGAAGCGGCGGTTCAGGATCCTTCGGCGTACGGAGTGGACGCACCGAGTCTGGAAGGCTGGCTGTTCCCCGCGGTGTACGAGTTCGACCCGGGAGTAACGGCGCCGCAGGTGATCCAGCGCATGGTGGACCGCACGCGGGAATCGCTCGACGCGGCAGGCGTGCCCGCGGCCGATGCGGAGCGGATCCTCACGATCGCGTCGATCATCCAGCGCGAAGGCCGGCTCGACGTCTTCGCGAAGGTGTCGCGGGTCATCCAGAACCGTCTCGACATCGACATGAAGCTGCAGATGGACTCGACGGCGCAGTACGGGTACGGCTCGCTGCATGAGGGGGTCGTCTCGAGCTCCAAGGAAGCTCTGGAGGACGACAACGACTGGAACACCTATGTGCGCACCGGTCTGCCGCTCACGCCCATCGCCAGCCCGAGCGATGCCGCCATCAAGGCCGCGATGGCGCCCGCCGACGGCCCGTGGCTGTACTTCGTCACGATCAACCTGGCGACGGGGGAGACGCAGTTCTCCGAGACGATGGCCGAGCACGAGCAGGGCATCGAGAAATGGCGCGAGTGGTGCCGGGCGAACCCCGACGCCGGTTGTTGAGCCGGTGACGCGGTCTCGTCTGGCGGTCTGGGGCGATCCCATCGGGCATTCCAAGTCGCCTGCGCTCCATGCCGCTGCATATCGCGTGCTCGGACTCGACTGGGTCTATGGCCGGCGTCAAGTCGCCGCTGAGGAGTTCGAGCCGGCACTCGCGGGGCTGGACGACACGTGGCGCGGCCTCTCGCTGACCATGCCCCTGAAGGAGGCGGCGTTCCGTGCGGCGGTGACGGTCGATCGTCACGCAGAGCTGACCGGAGCGGTCAACACGCTCCTGTTGGGGGAGCATCTCGCCGGTTTCAACACCGATGTGGGTGGCATCGTCGACGCTCTCACCGAGGCCGACGTGCCCGAGGCGGGGCAGGTGCGCATCCTCGGCGCGGGAGCCACGGCGTCGTCCGCACTCGTCGCCGCCTCCGAGCTCGGCGCCGTGCGTGTCGACGTCCGAGCGCGGCGCCCCGAAGCCGCTGCCGCACTCGTGGAACTCGGTGAACGGCTCGGAGTGATCGTCGACGTCGACTCCTTCGACGCGCCGCTGACTGACGTGGACCTCACCGTGGCGACGCTGCCCGGAGGCGCTGAGCTCTCCGCGGATGTCGCCGCAGCACTGGCCGCGTCAGGCGGAGTCCTCTTCGATGTGGCGTACGCACCCTGGCCATCTGCCCTCGCCGCGCTGTGGGGCGGAGACCGTGCCATCTCCGGACTCGGCATGCTGCTGCACCAGGCCGTGCGCCAGATCCGCATCTTCCGGAACGGAGATCCGGCGATCGCGCTGCAGGACGAGGACTCTGTGATCGCCGCCATGCGCGCCGCTCTCTGAGACGGTCGGCGCGGACGACGAAACGCGGCGCGGGGCAGGTCGAACCCGTGGGAGACTGGAGCAATGCTCCGCGTGCTCACGGCCGGCGAATCGCACGGCCCAGAACTCATCGCCGTCATGGAGGGACTGCCCTCCGGCGTCCCTGTGTCCTCCGAGGCCATCCAGGCCGATCTGGTTCGGCGCAAGCTGGGCTACGGTCGCGGTTCACGGATGAAGTTCGAGCAGGACGAGCTGACGATCTCGGGCGGCGTGCGACACGGGAAGAGCCTCGGCAGTCCGATCGCGCTCCGGATCGGCAACACCGAGTGGCCGAAGTGGATCGAGGTCATGAACCCCGAGCCGGTGGAGCTCACGGACAAGTCCCGTGGCCGCAGCGCACCCCTCACGCGTCCACGTCCTGGTCACGCCGACCTCGTCGGCATGCAGAAGTACGACTTCGACGAGGCCCGTCCGATCCTCGAGAGGGCGAGCGCCAGGGAGACCGCCGCACGCGTCGCACTCGGTGCGATCGCCCGTTCGTTCCTCGGCGAGCTCGGTATCCGGCTCGTCAGCCACACGTTATCGATCGGTCCGGTCCGCGTGCCGGAGGGATCTTCGCTGCCCACACCGGACGACGTGGATGCTCTGGACGCGGATCCGCTCCGGTGCTTCGACCCGACGACCTCCGCGCTGATGGTCGCTGAGGTGGACGACGCCAAGAAGGACGGCGACACCCTCGGTGGCATCGTCGAGGTCCTCGCGTACGGGCTGCCGCCCGGACTGGGCTCCCACGTGCACTGGGACCGTCGCCTGGACGCGCGCCTCGCGCAGGCGCTCATGAGCATCCAGGCCATCAAGGGGGTCGAGGTCGGCGACGGCTTCGAGACCACGCGCCGACGGGGGTCTGCGGCGCACGACGAGCTCTTCGCCACCGCCGAGGGCATCACCCGCGGTTCCGATCGAGCCGGTGGCACCGAGGGCGGCATGTCGACGGGGACGGTGCTCCGCGTGCGCGCAGGGATGAAGCCGATCGCCACCGTGCCGCATGCGCTGCGGACGATCGACATCTCCACCGGAGACGATGCCACCGCCCACCACCAGCGATCCGACGTGTGCGCCGTGCCTGCGGCGGGCGTCGTCGCCGAGGCCATGGTCGCGGTCGAGCTCGCGAACGCCGTGCTGGAGAAGTTCGGCGGAGACAGCATCCGCGAGACCCGTCGCAACCTTGACGGATACCTGGCTGGCATCCCCGAAGAGCTGCGCACGACCCCCGCGTCCGAGGCGGCGCTCATCGCGCATGACGAGCGCGGCTGATCCGCTGACGCTGGTGCTGGTCGGTCCGATGGCCGCCGGCAAGACCAGTGTCGGTCGGCGGGTGGCGCGTCGGCTCGGAGTCGACTTCATCGACACCGACAAGCGGATCGTCGCCGCTCACGGTCCGATCTCGGTGATCTTCGAGCAGCACGGCGAGGAGCACTTCCGCGACCTCGAGCGGGCGGCCGTGGCCGAGGCGCTCTCCGAAGGGGGAGTGATATCGCTCGGCGGAGGCGCGGTGACGAAGGCCGCGACGCGGGATCTGCTCGCCGAGCATCCGGTGGTGTTCCTGACCGTGAGTCCCGAGGCCGTCGCCGATCGGCTGCGCGGCAGCAGCCGTCCGCTGCTGGCGGGGGAGGACCCGCTGGAGCGCTGGAAGAAGATCTTCGAGGAGCGTCGAGGGTGGTACGACGAGGTCTCCTCGGCCACCTTCGACACCTCACGTCGTCCGATGCAGAAGATCGCGGACGACATCGTGGCATGGAGGAGAGAGCAGCGATGAGCACGACGACCATCAGCGTCACCGGAGACGACGCCTACGACATCACGGTCGGACGGGGGATCCTCGATCGGGTCTCGGCCGCGCTCGCACCGGGGGTGCGCAAGGTGCTCGTCGTGCACCCGCCGGCCCTCGCGGCCCGCGCTGCCGAACTGCGCGACCGCCTCCTCGCCGATGCTGCCGATGGGCCGCGCGAGGTGCTCCTCGCCGAGATCCCCGATGCCGAGCAGGGCAAGCGGATCGAGGTCGCCGCCTTCTGCTGGCAGGTCATGGGTCAGGCCGACTTCACGCGTTCCGATGCCGTGATCGGCTACGGCGGGGGCTCCGTCACCGACCTCGCCGGCTTCGTCGCCGCGACCTGGCTCCGCGGCGTGCAGCTCATCCAGGTGCCGACGACCGTTCTCGGACTGGTGGACGCGGCTGTCGGCGGCAAGACAGGTGTCAACACGGCCGAGGGCAAGAACCTCGTCGGAGCGTTCTGGGCACCGACGGCTGTGGTCGGCGACCTCGACGAACTCGCCAGCCTGAGCCCGAACGAGGCGACGGCGGGCTTCGCGGAGGTCGTGAAGGCCGGCTTCATCTGGGCGCCCGAGATCCTCGACATCGTCGAAGCAGATCCCGCACGCGCCGTGGACCCGACGACCGAGGAGTTCCGTCGTGCCGTCGAGCTCGCGATCCGGATGAAGGCCGAGGTCGTGTCGGACGACTTCCGCGAGGCCGGACTGCGGGAGATCCTCAACTACGGCCACACACTCGGCCACGCGATCGAGCACGCGGAGCGCTACCGGTGGCGTCACGGCGCCGCGATCTCGGTCGGCATGCTGTACGCGGCCGAGCTCTCGCGTCTCGCGGGACGGCTGTCGGACACGGCAGCCGAGCGCCACCGCACCATCCTGGAATCGCTGGGACTTCCGACGTCGTACCGTGCCGGTGCCTGGCCGCAGCTGCTCGCCACGATGCAGCGCGACAAGAAGAGCCGCGGAGGCATGCTGCGGTTCATCCTGCTCGACGACATCGCGAAGCCGACGGTGCTGCAGGCCCCGGACGAATCGCTGATGTTCGCCGCCTACCAGGAGGTGGGCGCGTGACCCGACGCATCCTCCTCGTCAACGGGCCGAACCTGAATCTGCTCGGCTCGCGCGAACCGGAGATCTACGGCACCGCGACGCTCGCCGACGTCGAGCGCCTCACCGCCGATGCCGCGGCGGACGTGGGCTTCGAGGTCCGCGCAGTGCAGAGCAATCACGAGGGGGTGCTGATCGACGCGATCCACGCGGCACGTGAAGACTGCGTGGCCATCGTGATCAATCCGGGCGGACTCACGCACACGTCCGTGGTCCTTCGCGACGCGCTCACCGGAGTGTCCCTGCCCTTCGCCGAGGTGCACATCTCCGACGTCTACGCTCGCGAGGCGTTCCGGCACCACTCGTACCTCGACGACGTCGCCGCCGTGCGCGTCGTCGGGCGCGGAGTGGACGGCTACGCGGACGCCGTGCGGCAGCTCGCAGCACTCATCCCTTAGAATCGACTGTCGGCTCCGCCCGACCCCGCAGACTCACGAACGGAACTCGCAGCGCATGGCATCTACCGCAGACATCAAGAACGGCGTCGTCCTCAGCATCGACGGGCAGCTCTGGAGCGTCATCGAGTTCCAGCACGTCAAGCCCGGCAAGGGCGGTGCGTTCGTGCGCACCAAGCTCAAGAACGTCGTCTCCGGCAAGGTCGTCGACCGCACCTACAACGCCGGCGCGAAGATCGAGATCGAGAACGTCGACCGCCGCGACTACACGTACCTGTACACGGACGGCGACGGCTACGTCTTCATGGATCAGACCGATTTCGACCAGATCACGGTCGGCGCCGCCACGGTCGGCGACGCGAAGAACTTCCTCCTCGAGAACCAGAACGTCACGATCGCCCTGAACAACGGCAACCCGCTGTACATCGATCTGCCGGCGTCGGTGGTCCTCGAGATCACCTACACCGAGCCTGGCCTGCAGGGCGATCGTTCCTCGGCCGGCACCAAGCCCGCCACGCTCGAGACCGGTTACGAGATCCAGGTGCCGCTGTTCGTCGAGAGCGGCACGAAGGTCAAGGTCGACACTCGCACGGGTGACTACCTCGGCCGCGAGAAGTAAGGCGTGAGCGCCCGGACGAAGGCGCGCAAGCGCGCTCTCGACATCCTGTTCTCTTCCGACGTGCGCGGAGACGACCTCGCGGTGACGCTGGCTGCCGAGGCGAAACGCGCGGCGAGCGAGCCCGCCCGTGAGGCCTCGTGGCTGTACGCCCGTGAGATCGTCGACGGCATCATCGACTCGCGCGACGAGATCGACGAGCAGATCACGACCCACAGCAGGGACTGGAAGCTCGAGCGGATGCCCGCTGTCGACCGCGCCCTGCTGCGCATCGCCGTGTGGGAGATCCTCCACAACGACGAGGTTCCCACTGCCGTCGCCATCGACGAGGCGGTGGAGCTCGCGAAGGAGTTCTCGACCGACGACTCCGGGGCGTTCGTGCACGGCGTTCTCGCGCGGGTGGCCCGAGCCGCCTGATCCGTCGCACACGGCAGCCCTGTCGGTGGCGGCACTGTCGGTGACGGCACTGTCGGCGGTGTCGGAGAGGATGGCTACATGTCCCTCGCTTCTGACCCGACTCGTCCGGAAGACGCATCGTCGGCGAACTGGAGGAGCATCCTCGGTCCGGCGCGCGTCGACGCCGATACGCCGCTCGCACTCGGCATCGAGCTCAGAGTGCGCGACGGCCGCGGGGCGAATCCGTGGGCATCCCGTCCCCAACGGACCGCGACCGCCCGCGACGTCGCGACACGCACAGGCGAGATCCTGCTCGGGATCCGGCCGCTCGAGCAGAGCCCCTCGACCGGGTCCTGGGTGCAGGGGACTGCGACCTGGGACGCGGTACGACGCTCACCGACGCAGTACGGACGTGATCGCTCACGGTGGTTCGCCGACCTGCTCAGCATCGCGCGTGACACGCTCCTGTCCGGCACGGCCGGCGACTGGCTCGTCGCCGATCTGATCGAGTCAGGGCTCCTCTGGGGACATCTTCGCGCCGCCTCGGAGGTCGGGATCCCTCTCGTCGCCATGCAGAAGAGCACGACCGTCGTGCTCGCCGATCGTGCCGAGATCCGCGCGACCGTCGGACGCGGCGACGACGGAGGTCTCACCGTGCACCCTCACATCGTGATCGACGGGCACGATACGGAACCCTCCTCGGTGCAGACCATCGGACACAGCGGTGTGTACGAGATCTCCCAGCGGGGGAGTGTGATCAGGGTGACGCTCGCCGAGGTGCCACTCAGCGAGCCGGTGCACGCCCTGCTCGGTGCGAGGACAGGTCTCGAGGTTCCCCCGGGAGACGAGGGCGCGTTCTTCCGCGACGCCTACCCGCTGCTGGCACGTCGGATCGAGGTGCGCCCGACCGGTCGTGTCGAGCTCCCCGCACTGCCCGCCCCGCGCCCGGTGCTCGCGCTGTCATTCCTTAGGGGCGACACCGTCAAGTACATGTTCGAGTGGGAGTATCGCGGCTTCGGAAGGGTTCCGTTCGCGCAGGACGGGGATGCCGTGCGCGACACCGCCGCCGAAGATGTGCTCCGCGAGACTCTGCGTGCGGTATGGGCCGATCACCTCGGAGAAGAGCTCGCCTCGACAGGCTCGTTCCATGATGTCGCGGCCGCCGAGTTCGTCACACGCCTCGTGCCCGCTCTCGAGGCCGAGGGCGTCGTGGTCGTGGTCTCGGGGCGTCGGAAGACTTATCACGAGCTCACGGGAGAGCCCGAGATCACGGTGTCGACCGTGGAGAGCAGCGACCGGGACTGGTTCGATCTCGGAGTCCTGGTCAAGATCGACGGACGCACCATCCCGTTCGAACCGCTGTTCACGGCGCTCAGCAAGGGCCGGAAGAAGCTCCTCCTCGTCGACGGCAGCTACTTCTCGCTGAATCATCGTGCCCTCGATCGGCTGCGCGAGCTGATCGACGAGGCAGGGGAGCTCGAGGAATGGGAGACCGGCCCGCGGATCAGCCGCTACCAGACGGACCTCTGGGAGGAGTTCGAAGACCTCGCGGATGAAGCTCTGCCCGCCGTCACCTGGCGCGCGACCGCCGAGGGCCTGCGCACCGCCGCCTCGGTGCCTGTCGTCGCCGTGCCGTCGGGTATCACTGCCGACCTCCGTCCTTACCAGCGTGAAGGGCTGGACTGGCTCGTCTTCCTGTGGAGCCATCGCCTCGGTGGCATCCTCGCCGACGACATGGGTCTCGGCAAGACGCTCCAACTGCTGGCACTCATCGTGCACGCGCGGGAAGCGGGGGAGCGGCGGCCCTTCCTCGTGGTGGTTCCCACCTCGGTGCTCGCCACCTGGCGCAACGAGGCGGCGCGGTTCGCCCCGACCTTGCGGGTGCTACTGCGGGGGTCCACACAGGGCCCGTCCCTCGACGAGGGCATCCGTGGGGCCGATGTCGTCATCACGACCTATGCTGTCGCCCGTCTCGACGAGGTCGAGTACGCGGGCATCGACTGGGCGGGTCTGATCCTCGACGAAGCACAGTTCGTGAAGAACCCGGAGACCAAGCTGCACCGGGCCGTCGCCTCCTTCCGAGCGGATGTGACGTTCGCCGTCACCGGAACACCGATGGAGAACAGCCTCAGCGAGCTCTGGGCTCTGCTGAAGCTCACCGCTCCCGGACTCTTCGCCTCTGCACGGAAGTTCCGCGAGCAGTACATCCAGCCGATCGAGCAGGGCAAGGTGCCGGAGAACGAGGAAGGCGGAGCCTATCGCCAGCGTCGTCTCGAGCAGCTGCGTCGGCGCATCCGACCACTCCTGCTCCGGCGTACGAAGGAGTTCGTGGCGCCGGACCTGCCGGCGAAGCAGGAGCAGATCCTCGAGGTCGAACTCAGTGCCTCCCACCGCGCCCTCTACGACGTGGTTCTGCAGCGCGAACGCCAGAAGGTCCTCGGGCTGCTGGAAGACCTCGATCGCCACCGATTCATCGTGTTCCGCTCGCTCACCCTGATGCGCATGCTCAGCCTCGCACCGGCGCTGATCGATCCCGAAGACGCGAAGATCGGCTCCCGCAAGCTCGACGTGCTGATCGAGCGGGTGATCGAGCTGCAGGCGGAAGGCCACCGTGCGCTCGTGTTCAGCCAGTTCACGTCGTTCCTCGACCTGGCCGCGGCCCGCCTCGACGCCGCAGGCATCCCGTACGCGCACCTGGACGGTTCCACGCGGCATCGCCAGCAGGTGGTCGACGGGTTCACGTCCGGCGAGCAGCCCGTGTTCCTGATCAGCCTGAAGGCCGGAGGATTCGGTCTCACGCTGACCGAGGCCGACTACGTGTTCCTGCTCGACCCGTGGTGGAATCCGGCCGCCGAAGCGCAGGCGGTCGACCGCACGCACCGCATCGGCCAGGACAGCCAGGTGTTCGTCTATCGGATGATCGCCACCGGCACGATCGAGGAGAAGGTGCTCGACCTGCAGCGCCGCAAGGCACGGCTGTTCACCGCGGTACTGGACGACGAGGCGCTGTTCGCGCAGTCGCTCTCCGCCGACGATATCCGCGGGCTGTTCGACGGCTGACCGGAATACTCACGGCGGTGCCGACCGGTCGCACAGGGACCCCTCGGTACAATCGAACGGTTCACTTTCGGGAGGAATGCAATGCGGATCACGGGACTCGGCCACGCCGGGATGTTCATCGAGACGGTCGGCGGGAACATCATCTGTGACCCGGTCCTCGGACCGTCGTTCTACGGATCATGGTTCCCGTTCCCCGACAACCGCGGCCTGGACTGGGAGCGCTACGGCCGCGACGCCGACTTCCTCTGGATCTCGCACCGCCACCGCGACCACTTCGACCCGCGCCTCCTCGAGCGGTACATCCGCAAGGACATCGAGGTGCTGCTGCCCGAGTACCCGACGGATGATCTCGAGAAGGACATCCGCGCGCTCGGCTACACGAACATCACCTACGCCCCGGCCGGACAGGTGATCCAGCGGGGCGAGCTGAAGATGATGGTCACGCCGCTCCGAGCACCCAGCGACGGGCCGATCGGCGACTCCTCGCTGAGCGTCGACGACGGCACCGGCTCGATGCTGAACCAGAACGACTCGCACCCGCTCGACCTCGAGAAGCTCCTCGACTTCGGCAAGCCCGACGCATACTTCACCCAGGTTTCCGGCGCGATCTGGTGGCCCATGGTCTACGACCTGCCGCTCGACGCCAAGCAGAACTTCGCCCGCCTCAAGCGCGAGGCGCAGAACAAGCGCGCCATGTACTACATCGAGAAGGTCGATGCCCCGCATGTCTTCCCGATGGCAGGGCCGCCCATGTTCCTCCGCGACGACCTGTTCGACTTCAACGGACTCGGAAAGAACGGCGAGTCGATCTTCACGGACCAGAAGCAGTTCCTCGCGCATATGGAGGAGCTCGCTCCGCAGTACGACGGACAGCTCTTCATCCCCGGCACCGTCGTCACGGTCGAGGGTGGAGAGGTGACGAGCGAGCAGACCCTGTACACCGAAGCGGAGATCGCCCACATCTTCGACGAGAAGTGGGAGTATCTCGAAGAGCAGCGCGCATCCCGTCAGCAGGAGATCCGCGACGAGGAGGCCTCCCGCGCCGAGATCATCCCGCCGGCCGAGATGCTGGCTGCGATCAAGGAGTGGTGGGAGCCGCTGCTGAAGAAGTCCCGCACGATCCGACTCGGCGTCGGCGGATGCGTCCGCTTCCGCATCGGCGAGCTGGACATGGTGGTCGACTTCCCCCGCGCCAAGGTCCGCGAGTACGCGGGCGAGGAGTGCATCTACTGGTACACGATCCCCGCCGATCTGGTCTCGACGAACATCGTCGACCACGAGATCGACTGGTCGAACTCGATCTTCCTCTCGATGCAGTTCTCGGTGGGCCGCAGCGGCAAGTTCAACGAGTTCCTCACCACGTTCCTCAAGTGCCTCTCGGTCGACCGGATCGAGTACGTCGAGAACTGGTACCAGGAGCAGACCGACCAGACGGAGGACGCCGAGATCGGCGACTGGGTCGTGCAGCGCCGCTGCCCCCATCTGCGCGCCGACCTCACCAAGACCGGCAAGGTCGACGAGGACGGCGTCCTCACGTGCAGTATGCACGACTGGAAGTGGGACCTGAAGACGGGACGCTGCCTGTCCACGGCCGGGCACCCGATCCGTTCCTCGAAGATCGACGAGGTCACCGATCCCGTGCTGCAGGAGGCGAGCTGATCAGCGGAGGCCTGAGCGCTCCGATAGACTGACATCACAAGCAACCTTTAACACCGTCCTGTGAGGCGGAGAAGGGAGCGGCCGATGAGCATGCGCACTGTGCTGCACGAAGCCGACATCTCACGAGCGCTGACCCGGATCGCGCACGAGATCCTCGAATCCAATCGAGGCGCCGAGAACCTCGTCCTGCTGGGGATACCTACCCGCGGCGTCACTCTCGCCCATCGCCTCGGCCTGCTGATCAGCGAGATCGCGCAGCAGTCCGTCCCGGTCGGCTCCCTCGATGTGACGCTGTTCCGCGACGACCTCGCGAAGCACCCGACCCGCTCGCCGCAGCCGACGGAGATCCCTGTCGGGGGCATCGACGGCAAGACCGTGGTGCTCGTGGACGACGTGCTGTTCTCGGGCCGCAGCATCCGCGCGGCGCTGGACGCGATCCAGTCGATCGGACGCCCCTCCGTCGTGCGCCTGGCGATCCTCGTCGACCGCGGACATCGGGAGCTTCCGATCCGCCCCGACTTCGTCGGCAAGAACATCCCCTCGGCCCGCACGGAGCGGGTCAACGTGCGCCTCTTCGAGAACGACGGGGCGGAGGAGGTGACGATCGGCGAATGAGACACCTCCTCGACACCCGCACCCTCGACAGGACCACCGCGCTTCGCATCCTCGACGTCGCCGAGGACATGTCCGACACGCAGTCGCGCGAGGTCAAGAAACTCCCGACGCTGCGGGGCAAGACCGTGGTGAACCTCTTCTTCGAGGACTCCACCCGTACGCGCATCTCGTTCGAGGCCGCTGCCAAGCGCCTTTCCGCCGACGTGATCAACTTCGCCGCCAAGGGATCCAGCGTCTCCAAGGGCGAGAGCCTCAAGGACACCGCCCAGACGCTCGAGGCCATCGGCGCCGATGCGGTCGTGGTCCGGCACCCGGGTTCCGGCGCCCCGCAGACCCTCGCCACCAGCGGCTGGATATCGGCCGGTGTGGTGAACGCCGGAGACGGCACCCACGAGCACCCCACGCAGGCGCTGCTCGACGCCTTCACGATCCGCAAGCGCCGTTTCGGTGCCGAAAGCCGCGGACGGGATCTCAGCGGACTGCGGGTGGTGATCGTCGGCGATGTCCTGCACTCGCGGGTCGCACGGTCCAACGTCTGGCTGCTCACTACGCTCGGCGCGGACGTCACCCTGGTCGCGCCGCCGACGCTGGTTCCGCAGAACGTGTCGCTCTGGCCGGTCCGGGTCGTCTACGACCTCGACGAGGCGCTGGCGGACGAGCCGGATGCCGTCATGATGCTCCGCATTCAGCTGGAACGCATGAATGCCGCGTATTTCCCGACTGAGCGGGAGTATTCCCGCCGCTGGGGTCTTGACGCACGGCGTGTGGCCGCGCTTCCGGGCGGTAGCATTGTGATGCACCCCGGACCCATGAACCGGGGACTGGAGATCTCCTCCGAAGCTGCTGATTCCGCCCGTTCGACGGTGCTGGAACAGGTCACCAACGGAGTATCCGTCCGCATGGCGGTGCTGTACCTGCTGCTCGCAGGAGAACGAGACGACGAACGAGGGGGAGACCTGTGAACGAGACCCTCGTCATCACCGGTGCGCAGCTGCTCGGTGCCGAGAGCGCCGACATCGTCATCGAGGGCGGGCGGATCGCCGAGATCGGGACGGGTCTCACCCGCACCGGTGCGCGCGTGATCGACGCTGCGGGCCTGGTCGCGCTGCCGGGGCTCGTCGACCTGCACACCCACCTGCGCGAACCCGGCTACGAGGCGTCGGAGACGATTCTCACCGGTACCAGGGCGGCCGCCGCCGGCGGGTTCACCGCGGTGTTCGCGATGCCGAACACCTCGCCCGTCGCCGACACGGCGGGGGTGGTCGAGCAGGAGCTCGCCCTCGGCGAGGCTGCCGGCTACGCGACGGTGCAGCCCATCGGGGCCGTCACCGTGGGACAGAAGGGCGAGCGTCTCGCCGAGCTCGGCGCCATGGCCACCTCGCGCGCCCAGGTGCGCGTCTTCAGCGACGACGGCTTCTGCGTCTTCGACCCGCTCATCATGCGTCGGGCTCTGGAGTATGTGAAGTCCTTCGACGGCGTCATCGCGCAGCACGCCCAGGATCCCCGCCTCACCGAGGGGGCGCAGATGAACGAGGGAACGGTGTCCGCCGAGCTGGGCCTCGCCGGCTGGCCCGCGGTCGCGGAGGAGTCGATCATCGCGCGCGACGTGCTGCTGGCAGAGCACGTCGGCTCGCGGCTGCACGTCTGCCACCTGTCGACGGCGGGGTCCGTCGACATCATCCGGTGGGCCAAGAAGCGCGGCATCAGCGTCACCGCTGAGGTGACGCCGCATCACCTGCTGCTGACGGACGAGCTCGTGCGGGGATACGACGCGCGCTACAAGGTCAACCCGCCCCTGCGCCGGGAAGAGGATGTCCTCGCCGTGCGCGAGGGCCTCGCCGACGGCACGATCGACATCGTCGCGACCGACCACGCGCCGCACCCCAGCGAGCACAAGGCGTGCGAGTGGCAGGCTGCGGCGAACGGAATGGTGGGTCTCGAGAGCGCGCTGCGCGTCGTGCACCAGTCGATGGTGCAGACCGGGCTGCTCGAGTGGGCGGACATCGCGCGCGTGATGAGTGCGGCACCGGCGCGGATCGGACGCCTCTCCGGCCACGGCACACCGCTCGAGGTCGGGCAGCCGGCGCAGCTCACGCTCTACGACGCGTCGGTGGACGGCGTCTTCACCGAAGCAGACCTGCACGGTCGCAGCGTGAACTCGCCCTATCTCGGCCGTGCTCTTCCCGGGCGGGTGGAGTACACGGTGCACGGCGGCGTCCTCACGGTCGACGGGGGCAGCGTCGTCGAGGAGCTCGGCGCATGAGCGCTCGGGATCTCGCCGTCGCGATCACCATCGCGGTCGCCCTCCTGGTGCTGCTGGTGATGCTGCGCGCCTGGCGACGACGAATCCGCCGCGATTCCGTGTTCTCGGCCCCGCTGGGTGTGCCCGAGCATGCGGAGGTCGCCCGCCGCGACGAGGTGCTGTACGTGTCGACGACACGGCACGGACAGCCGCTCGAGCGTCTCGCGGTGTCGCCTCTCGCATACCGGGCCCGCGGTGAGGTAGCCGTCACGGATCGCGGCATCGCCCTCTGCCTCGACGGCACGCCGACGGTCTTCCTGGCGAAAGACCGTCTCGTCGCCGTCGACCGCGCCACGGTCACGATCGACCGTGTCGTCGAGCCGGGTGGTCTCGTGCGCATCGCATGGAACATCGACGACGACACTGTCGTCGACAGCTACCTGCGCGTCACCACCGGCGAACCTCAGAATCTCATCTCCGACCTGC
>NZ_LSJW01000314.1:0-2575 GCF_001557335.1 Microbacterium sp. CCH5-D1 | reverse complement strand
GCGTCGAGGGGGTCGAACGAAGAGGAGCTGCTGACGGGGAGGAGCAGGAGCACCGATCCGGAGTCGAGCGGATCCACGGGGGCGAGCGCTCGCAGGAGGGCCGCGTGGTCGACTCCGGCCTCGCGAAGGGCGCCGACCTCGTGCGGGTTCAGGTCGACAGGCATCGGTCCGTTGCCCAGGTCGGTGCCGTAGAGCACGGTGCCGCCCGCGGCGTGGAACCGGCGCACGTTGTCGATCGCGGTCGCACGCTCGGGGTCGTCGTGGATCGCAAGCGTCGAGATCCACGAGGCGGAGGCCGCCTGACGCACGATCTCGTCATCGTCGAGGCGCTCCGTGAACGGGGCGTGGGCGAGCCCGGCTGCGCCGAGGGCGACCACCCGCTGCGCTTCACCCGCACCTTCGGCGTGCGCGACGACGGGGAGGTCGTGGTCGGCCGCGACCCGGACGATCGCGCGGAACAGCTCGTCGGTGAAGACCGGCCCTGCGCCGCTGTTGCTGGTGACCTTGATGCAGGTGGCACCCGCATCCGCCATCCCGGAGACCGTGGCTGCGGCAGAGTCCGCGTCCGTGATCTCGCGGACCGATCCCTCCGGCGCCCAGTCCCGGTCGGAGGGATAGCCACCAGGCACGGTCAGGAACGCCCCGGCGAAGTCGACCCCGACGTGGTGGCGGGCGGTGGGCGTGAGCTGACGCAGCACCTCGGGGTTTCCGCCGAGGTCGACCACGCGGCCGAGGCGAGACCCTGCCAGGAGAGTGTGGTCCACCAGCTGCAGGTGCACGTGGTGGTCGGTGAATCCGCCCGTGATGACACCTCCGATGCGGGGGAGTCCGGGGGTGGGGCGCTCATCGCGCAGGCGCACACGTCCGTCGACGAGCTCGACGACGCCCTCGCGCCACGCGCTCCCGTCGAAGAATGTCGCAGCGTGCATCAGCTGCCGATCTCCGTGCGCACGGTGTAGAGCTCGGGGAAGAACGTCAGATCCAGTGCGCGCTGCAGGAAGCCGACGCCGCTGGAGCCGCCGGTGCCGACCTTCATGCCGATGGTTCGAGCGACGGTCTTGAGGTGTCGGAACCGCCAGAACTGGAAGTTGTCCTCGAGGTCGACCAGGTCTTCGCAGGCCTCGTACAGATCCCAGTAACGGCTCGGGTCCTGGTAGATCTCGCGGATCGCCGGCACCAGTGCCGGTGTCTCCCGATAGGGCTCCCGCACGTCACGCTCGAGGATCTCCGTCGGGACCGGCAGTCCGCGGCGGGCGGCGAAGCGCAGGAACTCGTCGTACAGCGTCGGCTTCTCCCACTCGGCGGTGAGCAGCGCGAGGTTGGCCGGGTGGTCGGCGAACACACTCAGCATCTTCGCGTTCTTGTTGCCGAGGGCGAACTCCACGGCGCGGTACTGCACGGACTGGAATCCGGAGGAGTTGCCGAGCGCCCCACGGAACTGCGCGTACTCGGTGGGCGTCAGCGTCGCGAGCACCGACCACTGCTGCGTCATCACGTCCTGGATGCGTTTCACGCGGGCGATGCGCTTCAGAGCTTCGCGCAGGTCGTCCCTGGCCAGCAGCTGACGCGCGGACGACAGCTCGTGCAGCAGCTGCTTGAGCCACAGCTCCGTGGTCTGGTGCTGGATGATGAACAGCATCTCGTCGTGGTGTTCGGGTTCGCTCACCGGGTGCTGCGCGGTGAGCAGCTGGTCGAGTGCCAGGTACGAGCCGTACGTCATGCGCCCAGACAGATCGGTGACGATGCCGGATTCGAGGGCGCGTTCGTTCTCGGTGTGCATCTGCCGAACATATCACTTTCGTGGCGAGCGTCACAGGAGTGTTATGTCATGCCTCCGGGATTCAGAGCGCGGGAGTGCGGGGCGGCGGCGTGCGCCGTGTTCCCGGTCGGCCGAGAGCCTCGAATGCCGCGGCGAAGCGCAGCAGCCTCGTGTCGTCGTAGGCCCGTCCCGCGAAAGTCAGCCCGATCGGCATGCCGATGTCGCCCATCAGCCCCATCGGCACCGTGACCGTCGGGATGCCGAGGTGGCGTATCGCGAGGTTGCCGTTCGCGATCCACACGCCGTTGCGCCACCCGAGGTCGGCCGATTCCGGGTTCACGTCCATGTCAGCCGGACCCGCATCCGCGACCGCGGGGAAGACGACGGCATCGAGCCGCAGCACGTCCATCCAGACTTCGAGGTCGCGGCGACGCGTCTCCTCCAGGCCGCGCAGACCGCTTTCGAGCTCGGGCATGTCCGCGATCCCGACGCCGGGGTTGTCGCGCACCCAACCGGGGTACTCGGCGATGTCGTCGTCGAAGCCCGTGTAGCGGTCGGGGAGTGCGCCGTCCGGATGCGGGAAGATCGTCGCCCCGTCGATCTCGGTGAGCGAGTGCAGGGCCGGATCGCCGTTCGCCCGGAGGAAGTCCTCCCACGCCCATGCCGAGAGGTCGACGATCTCGCGGTGCAGGTATTCGGGTGACACGAGGCCGCGGGTGGCGATGGTGTGCGCGCCCGGTCGGTCGCCCTCGTAATTCGAGACGACGGGGAAGTCCACCTCGACCACGGTCGCTCCCGCGGCGGTGAGATCGTGGC
>NZ_LSJW01000032.1:0-28686 GCF_001557335.1 Microbacterium sp. CCH5-D1 | reverse complement strand
GGCGAGCGCCCGGTGCGTCGTCGAGGTCGATCGGACCGCCGTGCAGCAGCGTCCGAGCGCCGCTGTCGACGTCGACGCGCAGCACCTCGTAGTCGAGGTAACCGTCGGATGGGCGCGGCTGGTACCGCACGACCAAGGCGTCTCCCTCGTGCACGGCGACATCCCCGAACTCGAAGTCCCCGAAGTCGAAGTCGCCTTCGTCGCCGACGGCATCTCCCGGCAGATCACGCACCGCCATGGTGGTGGTATCGAGCACCGAGAGCATCGGCATCACATGCAGCCGGTCGCCCTGCAGTAGGACCAGTTCGGTGGGCGAGAGCGCGGCGATCGCCCCGACATGCGAGAGCGGGTCTTCGGGCTCGGTGTTGAACCGGGTGAGCGTCTGGCCATTGGCCCCGACGTGCAGCCATGATCCGGACGAGACGGTCCAGAAGCCGCCGGCCCCGTCGTCGGACAACACACGCATCCCGTAGGCCAGATCGATCGGCTCGCCGGCCGGTGTGGCCTCCGGGCCCGCGCCGACGGAGGAGTTCTGGAACGGGATCGCCTCGAGTGTCCAGTCCTCAGGCCCGACCGCCTGCTGCGGGGTGCATCCGGCGGTGAGCATGATCGCCGCGATGACCGAGGCGCCGTGCAGCATCCGCTGCCGAGCCCCTCCGCGCTCCTGCATATCGATACTCTGCACGCTCCGGCTGGGAACTCCCCGCCTCTCCGCTGGCCCGCCGGAACCGGACCGGACGAATGGTCGGATGCGGCGGACGCCTGATCGGGCGTCGGCCTCCGCGGACTGCGAGTGTGGAGAACATGACCACGACTGCCCCCGTCCCCACCCTGCCGCCGTCCGCGGCTGTCCGCATCCGCTACGGCGGACTGATCGTCCTGATGCTGATGGGGTTCCTGCTGGTCACGGCCGAGTTCCTTCCCAACGGCGTCCTCACCGAGATGGCCGACGGGCTCGGGGTCACCCCGGGGCAGGCAGGGCAGACCGTCACCGTCACCGCGCTGGTGGGGCTCGTGGTCGCTCCGACCGTCGGACTCATGTTCCCGCGGCTCGACCGGCGGTCGCTGCTCGTATGGATGGCGCTCGCGGCCGCCGTGTCGAACCTCATCGTCGCGATCGCCCCGAACCTGATCATCGTGCTGCTGGCGCGCTTCCTGCTGGGCGCGGCGATCAGCGCGTTCTGGGCGATGTCGATCACGGTCGCGGCACGGCTCGCGGGACCGGAGAATCTCGGTCGCGGTGTCATGTTCACCTCGGCGGGGGTGTCGCTGGCGACGGTGGCGGGTGTGCCGCTGGGTGTCATGCTGAGCGAGCTCGTCGACTGGAGGATGGTCTTCGCCATCGCCGGTGTGCTGATGGTCGTCCTCGCCGTCGTCCTGCGTTTCGCGCTGCCCTCGGTTCCGGCCGAGAGTGCGTCGAGCCTGCGTCTGCTCGTGGACACGCTGCGCCGCCCGGGGATCGGTCTCGGCATGGTGGGCCACGTCCTGGTCGTGCTCGGACACTTCCTCGCCTACACCTATGTGCGTCTCGCGTTGGAGCGCATCCCCGAGGTGGACGCCTCGACCATCGTGGTGCTGCTGGCGCTGTTCGGTGTCGGCGGGCTCCTCGGCAACATCACGATCGGGCTCGTCATCGACCGCACCTTCGCGTTCTTCGCGGTGTTCGCACCGCTGGTGATCGCCGTGTCCGTGATCTCGATGATCCTGTTCTCCGGGTCGATCATCGGCGTCGGCATCGTCGTGCTGGTGTGGGGCTTCTTCTTCTCGTCCTGGTTGATCGTCGCCAACACCTGGGTCGGTCACCGCATGCCGGATCGTCTCGAAGCGGGAGGCAGCCTGGTGGTCGTCGGGTTCCAGGGAGCGATCACGCTGGCGGCGGGCATCGGCGGTCTCCTCGTCGACACCCTGAACGTCGAGCTCGTCTACGTGATCGGCGCGATCGCGCTGCTCGCCGGTGCGGTGCTCTTCGGCGTCTCCAACCGGGTCAGCAGCAGGGACTGAGCCGCGCGCGGCCTCAGGCCGAGACGGGGAGGCGGTGGGCGAGCCGCCACGACGAGGGGGTCATGCCGGTGCGGCGTCGGAACGCACGGCTGAACCCCTCGTCGGAGGCGTATCCCAGCTCGCGCGAGATGTCGGAGACACTGCGTCCGGCCTCGAGCATGCGCTTCGCCGCATCGACACGCACCTCGGTCACATAGTCCGCCGGTGAGCGGCCGACCGCGCTGCGGAACCTCTCCGCGAAGGTCGACCGCGACATGGCGCCGATGCCGGCCAGGCGCTCGACCGTCCAGTCGCGTCCGGGCTCCTCGCGGATGGCGTCGACGACGCGGTCGAGGAATGGATCGTTCGACAACGAGGGCCATCCCGTCGGCGCGCAGCCGTTCGCCGCCCATGCCCTGATCAGGGACAGCAGCACGGTGGTCGCCATCATGCGGCAGATGATGGGGTCGCCCTGGCGTGCGGGTGTCACCGTGTGATCGATGATCCCCATGTTGAGGGCGAGGGCTGCGGCGGCGGGCTCCACGGCGTCGAAACCGGTGACCGTGAGGAACGGGGGCAGCAGGGCGGGGAGCGGGGATGCCGCATCCGCGAGCTCGATGTCGGCGATCATCAGACTCGTGTCGTCCTGTGCTTCGAGGACGAAGGGCGAACGACCGAGCGTCAGGAACGCGTCCCCCGCCACGAGCATGTCTCGGCGGGCCTTCGGGTCGAGGGCGAGGGAGTCGAGCGAGAAGCGCTTCGAGTCGGTGTCGACGTCGAGTCGGCAGCCGTCGCCGAGCGGCGGGTGCCCGTTCACGCCTCCTGCGGCGACGTAGACCAGGGTGATGCTGTCGGCCGGGATGGGCAGCAGCGATCCCGCGGGCAGCGAGGCGCGTCGACCGATGCCGACACGGAGGTCGACGGAGCCGAGCACGTTCGAGAGCGCATCCGCATCCACTGTCACCATGCCTTCGGCAACGCCGTCGGGCCGTTCGCTATTCCGTCGCGGCGTCTGTGGCGGCCTTGCGATGATGCGCTGTGCGGTGTCGGCGCTCCGCTGACCGACCTCAACCATTCGGTTGATTCGGAGCCCTGAGCGTGCGGATACGGTGGAGGGACACCACCCGAGGAGTACCGTGTTCCGCACCCCCGACCGCCTGTTCCGAGTTCTCGCGATCGCCGAGGCGATCACCTGGACGATCCTGATCTCCGCGATCATCGCGCGCGCCGTCGGCGCTCCAGGAGTCGTGGTGACCGTGGGCGGTGGCATCCACGGGTTCGTGTTCCTGTCGTACGCCGCGACGGCGATCCTGGTCGCGCTGAACCAGCGCTGGCATCCCGGCGTCGGCGTGCTCGCGGTGGCCAGCGCCATCGTCCCCTATGCGACGATCCCCATGGAGATCTGGCTGCATCGCACCGGCCGACTCACCGGAGACTGGCGCCTCGAGGCGACGGACGATCCGCGCGATCGGCGCTGGTACGACCGGCTGATGCGGTGGTTCCTGCAGCGGCCGTGGGTGCTCGCGCTGCTGCTGGTCGTGGGCATCGTCGCGCTGTACGTCATCCTGCTGCTGATCGGCCCTCCCGGCGGGAAGTGAGCCGACGCGGGCCGTCCTCCGCCGATCAGGGCGTGACGACGACCGCGTTCTCCTCGTTGATCTTCGCCATGGTCGCCTCGGCATCCCCGGCGGTGCAGTCCACGATCACGGAGAGTCCCACCCCGGTCTGGGTGAAGGCGCGTGCGGCCATCAGCCAGGTGCGGCTGCCGTCCACTCCGACGACCTGACGCGTCTCGACTCCGCCGTTCCCTCCCGCCATGTAGCTGAACTCACCGGTGGTGGCGAGCGGCGTGATGTCTGCCGTCGGCATCTGCAGCAGCACGCCGAGGATCGCGTCGGACGACGCGCTGTCGTCACCGGGGACCACGGCCACGTCGGTCGTGTGACCCTGCCAGAACCGTGCCGTGCACGTGCCGTCGACCGTGCCGTAGGTCCACCCGCCGTTGCCGTCGTCCGGCGCGACGATCTTCCACCCGTCGTCGACGACGAGACCGTCGCCCCACTCGATGTAGGTGTCGCTCGTGAGATCGAGCCCTTCCGCGAAGGTCAGGGTCGAACCGGAGGGGCCGTCGGCCGGTGCGTCGGTTTCCGTGCCCGCAGAGGGAGCGTCGGAGGGCGAGCCCGTCGGGATCTGCGCGTACAAACATCCGCTGAGGGACAGGACGGCCAGGGTGGCGACGGCCGCGGCGGTCAGGCGCAGGGAGATCGAGAAGGCGCGCGTCATGCCGGTCAGCCTAGTCCGGTCCCGTTGCGCTCTCACGCCGATGATCGTTCAGTGCGCGGTGGCCACGCCGATCGAGTCGTGCACCATGACCGCCGCGACCCGAGCGCCCGCACCCGCTGCGACGATCAGCTGCTGCGGTCCGGGAGCCGCCGCGTCGCCTGCAGCGTAAAGTCCGGGTACGTCCGTGCGCCCTGAGCGGTCGATGCGCAGATGCCCGGCGTCATCCGTCGCCGGTGCGATCCCCTCGAGGAACGACAGCGTGCTGTGCCATTCGGGGCGTACGAATCCGCCGTCGATGGCGACCGTCGTGCCGTCAGCCAGGCGGATGCTCTCGATCTGACCTCGGTCGCCGACGAGCTCGACGATGGGTTCCCGGCGTAGCGCGATCCCGGCGGCGGCGAGTTCGACCTCCTCCTCCGCCGTGACCACATCCGCGCCGTGGGTGAACACCGTGAGGTTCTCGGTCAGGCGACCGATGAGGCGGGCACGTTCGGCGATGTCCGGTGCCTCACCGATGAGGGCGAGGCGACGTCTCCGGAGCTCCCAGGCATCGCAGGCGGCGCAACTGAACAGACTCATGCCGTAGTAGCCACGGAGGTTCGGCACCTCGGGGAGCGTCTCGCGCAGGCCGGTGGCGAGCAGCACGGCGCGTGCCGTCACCGTCGTCTCCGCCTCGCGGCGCCCGATCTCGGCCGCGAACCCGCCGTCGCTCGGGCGAAGCGAGGTGACGCGGGTGCGCCGTCGCACCTCGACGTCCGGATATGCCGAGAGCTCCTCCCTCGCGAGCCGGCGCAGCTCCTGCGGCGGGATGCCGTCGCGGGTGAGGAAGCCGTGCGATCGCAGGGTCGCAGCATTGCGTGGACGATCGGCGTCGATCACCAGCACGCGCATGAGTGCGCGGCCGAGGTTGAGGGCGGCGGACAGACCGGCCGGCCCGCCGCCGACGATGAGCACGTCGTAATCGGTGCTCTCGCTCCCACCCATCGCCGCAGATCTCATCCGCACGGTCCTTCCGAGAAAGGGACGGATCCATGCCGCGGCGTCTGCCGGGCGACACCGCCGGGGCGGCCGGTAAGGCTCGCCTTACTCTCATCCTGCCACGGTTCGACGCCCGCGGCGCCGTGTGCCTCAGCCCCGCCGCACGGGCTGCTGCAGTTCCGTGACCCAGTCCGACTGGTCGTCGGAGACGGCGCGCACGTAGAGCTCGCGGCAGGGGCCGTCGTGCGTGAGGCCGCGGGCCACGATCTCGGTGTGGATCGCGTGCCAGCTCTCGGCGATGTGCTCCATCGAGCCGAGGTGGATGCCGCACACGGCCTCGTCGGCCGGAGGCAGCTCGATGATCTCGAGACCTTCCCGTGCGGGCCCGGCATAGATGTATCCGGCGATGACCTGCAGGGCGTCGTCGAGGGTCTCGTACTGGGCGATCGGGGTCGCCAGGGAGTGGTCGTCGCCGATGATGTCCGCCACAGTGTCGAACGCGGGACCGACGACACCTGCGACGGCGGGCTGGTCGGCCACGATGGTGCGGATCGCGGCCAGGCGGACGGCGGGGAGCGGCTTGTCGATGATCTCGATCTGGGACATGTGATTCTCTCTCTCGATGAGGTGGAGGCGCCTTTCCACGTCGACGAGTCTCTCTGCGGCGACGCGGTGCTCCTGCTCGACCTCGGTGCGACGGATCCGCAGCAGAGCGGCGATGCGCTCGGCATCGACGCCACGGTCGAGGATCGCGGAGATGTCATCGAGCCCGAACCCCAGCTGGCGCAGGGCGACGATCCGGTGCAGCCGTTCCAGCTGTGACGGATCGTAGGAGCGATAGCCGCTGAACTCGTCCACGTGGGCGGGCATGAGCAGGCCGGCGGCGTCCCAATGCCGGAGCATCCGGTGGGTCACCTGGCCGATCTGCGCGAACGCTCCGATGGACAACATGCCTCAGTTCTCCCGTCTGCCACTGTGTGAGGGTCAAATGAGTGTGAGGGTCAAATGGCTCTCGGGGTCAAGTATCGCGGTGGGACGGCGGGGGCATCGGCGCGCTAACGTCGACGCGTGGACGAAGAGGTGCTGGCCGGAGGGAACGCGAGCGGGGCCGTGGTGCGCATCGGCGACACGGTGCGCAAGGCGTGGACGGCGGCCACTCTGAGCGTCGATCATTTCGTCGCGGCGATGCGGGTGGCGGGGGTCGATGTGCCGGAACCGCGTGGCCGCGACGGAAGGGGCCGGCACGTCGTGGAGTTCGTGCCGGGAACCCTGGCCATGGACGGTGAGCGGCTGACGGTGGCCGAGCTGAGGCGCGTCGGCTCGATGATCCGCGGGATCCACGACGCCAGTACCCGCTACACGCCGCGGGCGGACGCGGTCTGGGAGACGGCGATCGTCGCGCCCGGTGCCGAGCTCATCTGCCACAACGATCTCGCGCCATGGAACCTCGTCGTCGGCGACCGCTGGGTGTTCATCGATTGGGATGCCGCCGCTCCGAGCACCCGGCTCTGGGACCTCGCCTACGCGGCACAGGCGTTCGCCCTGTCGGATGTCGGACGAGACCCGGTGGATGCATCTCGGGATCTCGCTGCGCTGGTCGATGGATACCGGGCGGACGATGTCATGCGCCGTGATCTGCCTCGCGGCATGGAGGACCGGACGGCGGCGATGCTCGCGCTGCTCGAACGGTCTCACGCCGTCGGTGACGAGCCGTGGGCCTCGATGCACGTGGACGGGCACGGCGACCACTGGGCGGACGCGCTGCGGTACGTACGGGAGCATCGAGCGGTGTGGGCCGGAGCCCTCGGCGGGGGCTGAGCGGCTTTCCGGAGTGCTCTCGGGTGCAGCGACGACCACATTCCGGCATATCGTTTTTCTGCTGTGATCTGGGGCTTCGAATGTCGGTGGCCCCTGATTCACTGCAGGTATGACGGCACTGGCTGACGCGACGCTCGAGCAGGTGGGCGCGCTCGCCGCGCTCACCGAGATGCTCGTCGAGGTCGAGCGCACGATCAGCAGTCTGCAGGCCGCGCGCGACGGCATCCTGGCGTTGGGGTCACGGATCGCTCTCGAGGTCGCCGACCAGGCGGAGCATCCCGATCACGGCGACATGTCGGCGCGCACGGTGGCTGCCGAGTTCGCCGCCGCCCTGCGGGTGAGTGATCGGACGGTGCAGCGCCGGATGGCAGACGCGGCATGGATCGTGGAGCGCTTCCCACTGGTCTGGGAGGCGCAGGGCGCCGGTCGCATCAGTGCGGCGCACGCCCGGGTCATCTGCGAAGCCGGGGAACACCTCGATGAGGGGGCGACTCTTGATGCCTATGCGACGCAGGTGATCGCCTTCGCCGAGTCGGAGTCTCCGGGGCGAGTGGGCCGCATGGCTCGGCGGGTGGCTGAACGATTCCAGGCACGGTCGATCGAGGACCGGCACCTCGACGCACGGGAGAAGAGATCCGTGTGGGTGAAAGACGTCGGCGACGGGATGTCGCAGTTGGGCCTGCTCGGGCCGTCGACGCTCGTCCACGGCGTCTTCGACCGGCTGACGCAGATGGCCAAGATCGTGCAGGGAGCGGATGAACCTTCGGGTCCGGAATCGGCCGCTGCCACCACCGATCCGCCCACCACCGATCCGTGCACCTCTGATCCGTGCACCTCTGATCCGCGCACCGTCGCTCAGCTCCGTGCCGACCTCGCCCTCGACCTGCTTCTCGCGGGTGCTCCGATCGGGCACGACGCTCCCGAGGGGCTCCTCTCGGGTGTCCGTGGAGCGGTGTCGATCACCGTTCCCGTCACCACCCTGATCAGAGGCGGCGGGGCGTCGGCCGAGTTGAACGGTTGCACTCCCATCGACCTCGAGACCGCTCGCGCGCTCGCCGGAGCGGCCTCCGGATGGGATCGAGTGCTGACCCACCCGATCACCGGCGCGCTTCTCGCAGTCGACCGCTATCGTCCGGGGTCTGATCTGAAGCGACATCTGAGAGCGAGGGATCAGCGCTGCCGATTCCCCGCCTGCGGATATGCCTCCACTGATTGCGACATTGATCATCATCACGACGCCGCTCTCGGGGGAGCCACTCGCGAATCGAACCTCGGCCACCTCTGTCGGCGCCATCACATGCTCAAACACCACTCTCCGTGGATGGTCGAAGCTCTGGGTGCCGGTGTCTACGCCTGGACGAGTCCGACCGGCAGGGTCTACGTCGACCGGCCGCCCCTGCAGAACACCGTCACCTTCACCGAAGACCTCGCGGTGGCCCCGTTCTGAGCCCTTTCTCAAAGTTGAGCCAGTTCATATCAAGTTCATTTGACTCCTCATCGACGCCGAAGTACACTTGAGTCATCGCGACTCAGGTTTTCCTGATCGCCGCAGATTTCTGAGACACAGAGAACTTCCCACGAAGAGAACTTCCAACAAAGGAGAGAACACATGGCACGTGCTGTCGGTATCGACCTCGGAACCACCAACTCCGTCGTCAGCGTCCTCGAGGGTGGCGAGCCCAAGGTCATCGCCAACGCAGAGGGCTTCCGCACGACCCCTTCGGTCGTGGCCTTCACCAAGGACGGGGAGGTGCTCGTCGGTGAGACCGCGAAGCGCCAGGCCGTCACCAACGTCGACCGGACGATCGCTTCCGTCAAGCGCCACATGGGCACCGACTGGACCTTCGACGTCGACGGCAAGAAGTGGACGCCGCAGGAGATCTCCGCGCGCATCCTGATGAAGCTGAAGCGCGACGCCGAGGCGTACCTGGGCGACACGGTGACCGACGCGGTCATCACGGTCCCCGCGTACTTCAACGACGCCGAGCGTCAGGCCACCAAGGAAGCCGGCGAGATCGCGGGCCTCAACGTCCTGCGCATCATCAACGAGCCGACCGCTGCCGCTCTGGCGTACGGCCTCGACAAGGGCAAGGAAGACGAGCTCATCCTGGTCTTCGACCTGGGTGGTGGAACGTTCGACGTCTCGCTGCTCGAGGTGGGCAAGGACGACGACTTCTCCACGATCCAGGTGCGCGCCACCGCCGGTGACAACCGCCTCGGTGGAGACGACTGGGACCAGCGCCTGGTCGACTACCTGATCAAGCAGTTCAAGGAGACCACGGGCGTCGACGTCTCGGGTGACAAGATCGCCCTGCAGCGTCTCAAGGAAGCTGCGGAGCAGGCGAAGAAGGAGCTGTCCTCCTCGACGTCGACCAGCATCAACCTGCCGTACCTGTCGCTGACCGACTCCGGCCCCGTGTCGCTGTCCGAGACCATCACCCGCGCGAAGTTCGAGGACCTCACGAAGGACCTGCTCGACCGCACCAAGAAGCCGTTCGAGGACGTCATCCGCGAAGCCGGCATCAAGGTGTCCGAGATCGACCACATCGTGCTCGTCGGTGGATCGACGCGTATGCCCGCGGTCGCCGAGCTCGTCAAGCGCGAGACCGGCAAGGACGCCAACAAGGGTGTCAACCCGGACGAGGTCGTCGCCGTCGGTGCCGCCCTCCAGGCCGGTGTCCTCAAGGGCGAGCGCAAGGACGTCCTGCTCATCGATGTCACCCCGCTGAGCCTCGGCATCGAGACCAAGGGCGGCATGATGACCAAGCTCATCGAGCGCAACACGGCCATCCCGACCAAGCGCAGCGAGACCTTCACCACGGCAGACGACAACCAGCCGTCCGTCGCGATCCAGGTCTTCCAGGGCGAGCGTGACTTCACGCGTGACAACAAGCCGCTCGGCACGTTCGAGCTGACGGGTATCGCCCCGGCTCCCCGTGGCATCCCGCAGATCGAGGTCACCTTCGACATCGACGCCAACGGCATCGTGCACGTGTCCGCCAAGGACAAGGGCACCGGCACCGAGAAGTCGATCGTCATCTCCGGCGGCTCGTCGCTGTCGAAGGAAGACATCGAGCGCATGGTGCGCGAGGCCGAGGAGCACGCGGCCGAGGACAAGGCGCGTCGCGAGGCCGCCGAGGTCCGCAACCAGGCCGAGACGCTCGCGTACTCGATCGACAAGCTGATCACCGAGAACGACGACAAGCTGCCCGAAGACGTGAAGACCGAGGTCAAGGCCGATGTCGACGCGCTCAAGACGGCTCTGGCCGGTGAGGATGACGACGCTGTGAAGACCGCGTTCGACAAGCTCAACCAGTCGCAGTCCAAGCTCGGCGAGGCCATCTACGCCTCCTCGCAGGCGGATGCCGCTGCCGGCGCTTCGGCTGACGGCGAGGCCCCGGCCGGTGACGCTCCCTCCTCCGACGAGGACGTCATCGACGCCGAGGTCGTCGACGACGAGGACGAGAAGAAGTAACCATGACCGACAAGAACTTCGACGAGAACCAGAATCCTGAGTCCGCCGAAGGTCGCAGCGAGGGGTCGGATGCTCAGGCATCCGGCCCCGCGCCGCACCACCAGGACTCCCGCGATGCGCAGGCCGCCGAGGGCTCGGACGAGACCCCGGCAGACGGCGCTCCCGACGACCTGACGGTCGACGACATCCTCGGCGCGACCCAGACCGGCGAGGCCGCGGCGGAAGACGCCGTGCTCGCCGACCTCGAGTCCACTCTGCTGAACGACCTCAAGCGTCTGCAGGCCGAGTACGCCAATTACCGTCGCCGCACCGAAGAGCAGCGGCAGGTCGAGATCGAGCGGGCGAAGGGCGAGGCCGCCAAGGGCCTGGTCCCCGTGCTCGACGACCTCGATCGCGCGGCCCAGCACGGTGATCTGGTCGAGGGCACGCCCTTCGCCGTGATCGCCGAGAAGGTGCGCACGGTCGTGGAGCGTCTCGGAGTGGTCGCGTACGGCGAGAAGGGCGAGGAATTCGACCCGCAGCGTCACGAGGCGATCTTCCAGCAGCCGACGCCCGGCGCCGAGAAGACCACGATCCTCGAGGTCGTCGAGGTGGGCTACCGTCTCGGTGATGTCGAGCTGCGCCCTGCGAAGGTCGTCGTCGCTGTCCCGGAAGGGTAGGTGATCGATGGCCAGCCAGGATTGGTTCGACAAGGACTTCTACAAGACCCTCGGCGTGTCCAAGGACGTCAGCGATGCGGAACTGAAGAAGACGTACCGCAAGCTCGCGCGCAAGTATCACCCGGACTCCAATCAGGGTGATGCCAAGGCCGAGGCGAAGTTCAAGGAGATCAGCGAGGCCTACTCGGTGCTCTCCGATGCGGAACAGCGCAAGGAGTACGACGAGATCCGCGCCATGGGCTCCGGTGCCCGCTTCACGGCGGGCGGCCAGGGCGCAGGCGGCTTCGAAGACGTGTTCAGCCGTTTCGGCCAGCAGGGCCGAGGGCAGACGGCGGACTTCGAGGACATCTTCGCGATGTTCAACCAGGGCCAGGGTGCGAGCTTCGGCGGCGGACGCTTCGGCCAGCCGAGCGGCGGCTACCGCGGCTTCGGCGGGCCGCAGCGCGGTGCTGACGTGACCGCGCGCACCACGCTCGACTTCGTCACCGCCGTGCAGGGCGAGACCATCTCGCTGCAGGGCGAAGACGGCAAGCCGTTCAAGGTGAAGATCCCCGCCGGTGTCGCCGACGGCCAGAAGATCCGTCTGCGCGGCCGCGGCCGGCCCTCGCCCGATGGTGGGGAGAGCGGTGACATCGTGGTGCAGATCACGGTGCGCCCGCACCCTGTCTTCACGCGCGACGGTCTCAACCTGCGCGTCGTCGTGCCCGTGACCTTCACGGAGGCGACCCTGGGGGCGACCATCGAAGTCCCGACCCTCGGCGGCGACGTGGTCAAGCTCCGCGTCGCACCGGGCACCCCCTCAGGGCGGGTGCTGCGGGTCAAGGGTCGCGGAGTCGCGACGTCGAAGGGCACGGGCGATCTGCTCGCCGAGCTCCAGGTCGCGGTGCCGACGCACCTCGACGAGGCCGCACGCGCGGCGCTGGAGAAGTTCCAGGAGCTCGAGCCCGATGAGAACCCGCGAGCCGAGTTGATGGCGAAGGCCCGGCGATGAGCAGTCGTCGGGATCACATCGCCGGGACAGGCGTTCGCGCCGGATCAGGCCGTTCTGTGAAGAACGCGCCTGTTCCGGCGCCTCTGCCTGAGTCCGCGCGTACGACAAGAGACACGGGTAGGAGAGGAGAGGGGAATCGATGATGAACGCCGACACCCCGGTGTTCGCGATCGCGGCCGCCGCCGAGCTCTCCGGCCTTCACCCTCAGACGCTGCGGCAGTACGACCGCATCGGCCTCGTCGTCCCCGGCCGCACCTCGGGCGGCTCGCGCCGCTATTCGTCTCGCAACATCGAGCAGCTGCGCGAGGTCGCACAGCTCTCCTCCGAAGGGGCGAGCCTTCCCGCGATCGCTCGTCTGCTCGACCTCGAAGACGAGAACAGGGCGCTGCGCAACCGGATCGCCGTGCTCGAAGCCGCCCTGCGCACCGAGCGGGAGAATCGCCCCGGCGTGCGCGTGTTCGCCGCGGGTTCCGCGGGCGTCGTGCCCATGCCGACCGGTCGCCGCCTGCGCCGCTCGACCGAGGTCGTGCTCTGGGACCCGCGAGGCAGCGCCTAGAGGCAGCGCCTAGAGGCAGCGCCTGGAGGCAGCGCCTGGAGGCAGCGCCTCGATCAGAGCGGCTCCACGGAGAACCGGAACGCCGCACCATTGCGGAACGGTTCGACGATCTCGAAGTTCTCGTACGCGGGACCCCCGGGGATCGGCGAAGAACTCGCCCAATAGGACCAGCGGGCGTTGACCACTGCCTCGAGCGCCGGGTGCGGGTCATCCACGCGCCAGGTCTGCACGGCTCGACGACCGAGGAAGCGCCAGTGTTCCGCGGTATCAGCGGAGTACTCGACGGACCAGGGCTCCTCCTCGTCGCCGGTGGCGCTCACCATCGCCGATTCCCCGTCGCGGGTCAGGTCGGCGAGCGGAAAGCGGCCGTGAGCGGTGAACGCGGTGCCCGAGAACTCCGGCCACAGCTCGGCAGGCGACACCACGCGGTCCGCCAGGTGCAGCAGCCGCAGTCGTGCCCAATTGCCCATCGTCGCGGTGAGGATCAGGTGTGAGAGCGGCACAGATGTCGCCCTCGTGAACCCCGCGACCTCCACCTCGTGCGGCCGGTCGGCGAAGAACCGTACCCTCACACTCACATCCGCACCGTTGGCGAAGCGTTCGACGCCGATCCAGACGGTGAGCGTCTCCACGCCCTCGACGGTACCGATCCGTCCACGGGCCGGGGCCGTCGACGGCATGGAGTTCGCACCTGCAGAATCGTCCGCCGACCAAAACCTCTTGCCCTGCTCGCCGGGATCCAGCGTGCTCGGCTCCATCTCTGAGAATCCCCGTTCTGTCGCGCCCTCCGGGACCGGCTCCACGGCGATGAAGTTCACCAGCCGCTCGTGGGGGTGGTCGAGGTAGGGGGTGAAGACGCGCAGGAGCCCGCGCGGGCCCGGTGTCGGCGGGATTCCGACCTGGAGCCCGCCGACAGGCCCCCACCGGGGCTCGGTTGCGCCGTCACCAGAGGGCCGAAGCCAGTGGGGTGTTGCGAAGTCGAGCATGTCGATGACCCTAGTGTGTTGAAATCGATTTCGCTAGATTCGAGGCATCACGTCGATCGAGGAGGATCATGTCCCGCCCTGTCGCCTTCCTTCCTGTCGTCTTCCGCCGAGTGGCCGTGGCGGTATCCCTCGTTCTGGCCGTCGCTGTTGTCGGGTGCAGTGGAGAGGGCGGTGTGATCGTCGATCCCGATCCTGACAAACCGTTCGTGCTCGATGGGGTGTCCGGCCTCACCGAGATCGCGCAGCTCACGGGGCCGGGCGCCATGAACGACACGGAGTCGGTCTCGGTCGCGGGCACCGACCTCGGATCGATGGTGAACGTCGGTGACAAGACCTTCTTCTTCTTCGGCGACACGTTCGGCGAACGCGAGCCCGGGTCGATCGGTGGGCAGGGCGGGTTCTGGCGCTCGAACGTGGCTGCGTGGACAACCGACGACGACCCGTCGGACGGCATCGAGTTCGAGGGGTGGCTGGAGGATGAGGTCGGCCTCGCCGCGCCCCTCATCGAAGGCGATCACGACGCGAACGGCGCCGGTGGCGAGGTCACGAAGATTCCGACCTACGGCTTCGCTGTCGGAGACGCGATCTACGTCTCGTACATGTCGGTGCGTTTCTGGGGCAGTCCTGGAGCCTGGGATTCCAACTACTCCGCCCTCGTCGTCTCGCGGGATCACGGATCTACATGGCGCCCTGTCGAAGGCGTGGAGTGGCCGGGTGACTCGAACTTCGTGCAGTTCGCGACGGCCGAGGTGAGGGACGGCGACGCGGACTGGATCTATTTCTGGTCGATTCCGTCCGGCCGATTCGGTGGTGTTCAGCTGATGCGCGTCCCGGCCACCGAGGAAGCCGTCGAAGACCAGTCGGAGTACTCGTACTTCGCAGGTCTCGAAGGAGGGACGCCGCAGTGGAGCGACGACCTGCGCGACGCCGAGACGATTCTGGAAGGCGCGGTCGGCGAGCTCTCGGTGATGTGGTCGACGTATCTGGACCGCTGGATCATGACCTATTCGGATGCCGGTTCGGCATACATCCGTGAGGGTGTCACGCCGTGGGGCCCGTGGGGCGAGGCGATCGAACTCGTTCCCCGCGAGGACCATCCCGGGTTGTACTCGCCGTATCTGAATCCGCGATACGTGAGCGATGGCGGACGTCGGATCTACTTCACGCTGTCGCTCTGGGATCCGTACAACGTCTTCTGGTTCTCCGCAGACCTGGAGCGCGCAGAGTGATCGACGCACGGATCATGCCTTGCGCATGAAATCGATTTCGCCTACTCTGGCGCATACCCGATCACCGACGATCCAGGGATGCGACCGGGGCCCGTCGGCGGCAGCCGAGATCACCGCAGCGACTCGATGAGGAGTCCGTTCCTGAGGAGGAACCCATGAGAATCACAACTCGTACGCGCAGGGCCGCGATCGCCGCTCTGGGCGCGCTCACGGTCGGCGTCATGCTGGCCGCGTGCGGTTCCGGCACGCCGGGGGAGTCTGCCGGCGACGGCGGCGGAGAGGACGGCGTCACCACGGTGCAGTTCTGGCACCGGACGTTCACGCCTGTGGAGAACGAGTGGTACGCCGACATCGTGAAGAAGTTCAACGCCTCGCAGGACAAGATCAAGGTCGTCGATACCGAGGTGCCCGCCGACGCGTGGGACCAGAAGATGAAGGCGGCCCAGGCCGCCGGTAAGGCCCCGGACGTCTACACCAGCTCCGCCAACCTCTACGACCTCGTGAACGCCGGATCGGTGCACGAACTCGACTCCATCGTCCCGAAGGACGCCCTCGACGAGATCCTCGACAACGCGAAATCGATCTCCGAGATCGACGGCACGCACTATGCCTATCCACTGCTGCTCGAGCCTCAGACCGTGCTGTTCTGGAACAAGGACATGTTGGACGCTGCCGGTGTCGATTCAGGGAGCGCCCCGGCGACATGGGACGATCTCCTCGCCGCCTGCGCGAAAATCCAGCCGACGCTCTCCGACGGGCAGTACTGCATCTCGCCGGCGCAGGATGCGGTGACAATGGCGTGGTCGACCGTGGGGCAGCAGTACAACTTCGCCGGACACCTGGCGCTCACCGACGACTGGACCGCCCCTGACATCGACAACGAGGGCTACCGGAGCCTGATGGAGCAGTACCAGCAGCTGTGGGACAAGGGATACATGCCCAAGCAGCCTCTCGCGGCATACGTCGCAGGCGAGGACTTCGGTCAGCAGAAGGTCGCCTTCAAGGTGTCCGGTTCGTGGATGATGTCCGAGATCGGCTCGGACTACACCGACCTGCTCAGCAAGACCGGCGTCGGTGCCTTCCCGAGTTCGTCGGATGCGGACGGCCGCACAGCCACCACGATGGGCAACTTCACCTGGGTTGTCGACGCGAAGAGCAAGGCCCCCGAAGCAGCCGGCGAATTCCTCGCCTGGGCGATCGGCGGCGAGCCGCAGAACCTCGTCCCATTCTTCGTCGACACACAGTTCACCAAGGTGCCGGTGCGTCAGTCCGTGCAGGATGCCGTCGCGGCGAGCGAAGAGGCCGCTGACGCTCCGTGGTCGAGCATCATCGTCGACGACATCGCGCCGGACGCCATCCCCGGTTCCACCTACCCCTGGGATGTCAATCTCGCCGTCGGCACGGCGATGGAATCCGTGATGAAGGGCTCCGCCTCGGTGGATGACGCGATCAAGACCGCGAATGCGGCGATCCAGACCGTCATCGACCGCGACGGGCTGTCCGACAAGGCACCAAAGAACTGACGTCGCTCACTGTTCGGGGGTCGGCCCCGTCCCCCGAACAGTGAAGGACACGAGATCACGACGAGGTGGATATGGCCAATCAGGCTGTGCAGGAACGCCGGGCGATCCGGCAGCGGCAGAACCGTTACCGCTATCGCGACAACAGGACCGCGTACTGGTTCCTGCTGCCGCTGGTGGTGCTGCTGGGGATCTTCGTGATCTGGCCGGCCATCTACGCCGGATACCTGTCATTCCAGGACTGGAGCTTCTACAAGGACCCGGAGTTCGTCGGCATCCGCAACTACGCCAACGTGCTCAAGGATCCGCTGTTCCTCGCGACCATCGGTCGCGGCTTCGCCTTCGTGCTCCTCACCGTGCCGATCATGCTCGTGCTGGCGTTCCTCTTCGCAAGCCTCGTCGTGACCGTGTCTCGACGGGCGGCCAGCCTCCTGAAGGTCAGCATCTACATCCCGACGATCATCTCCGCCGTGATCGCGTCGATCATCTTCGTGCTGATCTACAACTACTCCGGCGGACTTCTCAACGCTTTCCTCGGTACCTTCGGCATCGAGCCGATCGCCTGGATAGGTGATCCCAAGTGGGCGCTCCTCGCCATCGCGGTCCCGGCGATCTGGCTGGGCATGGGACTGACCTCGCTGATCATGGTCGCCGCGATGGTCGACATCCCGGCGGAGTACTACGAGGCGGCGGCGATGGAGGGGGCCAACTGGGGCCAGAAGACCGCGTACATCACCATCCCGCAGATGAAGAACGTGGTGCTGTACCTGCTCATCACCGGTTTCGTCGCCGCGATCCAGCAGTTCGAACTGCCCCTCGTCATGACCCAGGGCGGTCCGCTGGATTCCACAACCCTGCCGAACCTGTTCATCTTCAACCACTTCCGCAACGATGTGAACGTCGGCTACTCGATCGCCGCAGCGCTGTTGCTGTTCGTGGTGCTGGGTACGATCTCTGCCCTCGTCTTCAAGTTCGTCAACTCCGAGAGGCTGGTGGACTGATGGCCGTCATGCAGGAGACCACGCGCATCGTGCTCGCCGGCAGAGAACCTCGCTCGACCAGGCCGCCGCGCAGCGCCGGAGGCTGGCTCGTCGTCATCGGCAAGGTGATCCTGGGTGCGCTGTTCGTCATCGCGTCGCTGTTTCCGCTCGCCTGGATGGTGATCGCCGGCTTCAAGTCGAAGACCGAGGTCGTGGAGACCCCCTTCCAGTTCTTCCCCGAGGTGTGGCTCTGGCAGAACTACGCGCAGATCCTGGCCGATCCGACGTTCCTGCGCACTCTGTTGTGGACGTTCTTCGGTGCCGTGCTGTTCACCGTGGGCAGTCTCGCCGTGAACTCGCTCGCCGCCTACGCCTTCGCACGCCTCGACTTCCGGTTCAAGAAGACGATCTGGGCGATCGTGATCACGACGATGTTCATCCCCGGCATGACGATCCTGCTCACGAGCTTCATCGTGGTCACCCGCCTCTCCATGCTCGACACGCTGGCCGTGCTCGTGATCCCCGGGCTTGCGAGCGCCGGCATGGTGTTCTTCATCCGGCAGTTCTACCTGAACATCCCCAAGAGCTTGGAAGAGGCCGCGATGCTCGACGGCTGCGGTCGGTTCGGCATCTTCGTGCGCATCTTCCTGCCCTTGTCGAAGCCGCCGTTCGTCGTGATGGGGATCACCGCGTTCCTCGCGTACTGGAATTCGTACGTCTGGCCGATCCTGACGATCACCTCGCCGGAGCGGTTCGTGCTCCAGCAGTACCTCGCAACCTTCCGGTCCGAGCGCAGCACCGAGCTCGGCCTCTTGATGGCCGGGTCCGTGCTCGCCGCAGCGCCGGTGATCATCCTGTTCCTCATCTTCCAGCGTCAGATCATCGGCAACATCAAGATGGCAGGCCTGAAATAGCAGCACTCTGCAGCACCACCGGCACCCGCCACCCGGCGGCAGCGAGAGGAGAGATCGATGGAGATCGAGCAGAACCAGGAGTCATGGCTCAGCCGCAGGGGCGTCCTGCAGGGAGCGGTGGTAGCGGGAGCGGCGTTCCTGGCTGCGACCGGCCGGCCCGCTCCCGCGGCCGCCGCCGGACTGTCCGTGACGAGGGTCAAGGTGCTCGCCGGCACGCAGAGCCCCGTGCAGTACGGCATCGGGGCCACGGATCTCGGGATCCCCGCTCGCACACCGGATGGTCGGATGCTCTTCATGTTCGGCGACACGTGGGCCGATGGTGTCGGCGGCGCGAACTGGCGTTCCCCCGTCGCTCTCTACTCCTCGACGACGAACCTCGCCGCGGGAGTCGCGTTCAACGGGAGCGCGGGTGCCGGAGCGAACACGCAGGGCGTCGCTCCGCAGCTCTGGTATTACCCGCACGACGCCTACTTCACGACAGTGATCCCCTCCGATGTGATCACCGTCGGATCGCGAATGTATCTGCACGCGATCGTCAATGGCCCTCAGTTCGGAGCCGTGCGCTGGACGGAACTCTGGAAGTCGGACGACAACGGCGCGTCCTGGCAGCACACGGGGCTGCAGTTCCCCGCGGATATGGCGGGCGGCAAGTTCCAGTGCATCACGTGGGGCGAGGGCAACGACGGCTACGTGTACATCTACGGCACGGGCTTCCAGCGCGACAAGGGCATCGTGCTGTACCGGGTGCCGTCGAACAACATGACGACGCTCTCGGCCTATCAACCGTGGGGCTTCGCGAACGGTTCATGGGGGTGGGGCAAGCCCGTCACCGAGGTGCTCGGCGGCAAGTTCGGTGAGATGTGCCTGCGACCGCTCGGCGGGAAGTGGATTCTCACCTGGTTCAACTCCGGCGCGTATCGGATCGACGCGATGGTCCTGAACACGCCGACCGACAACCTCTACACGGCCACGAAGACCACTCTCCTCACCGGCACCGAGTGGAGCACGGAAGATGCCTCGCACGTCGCGCAGCTCTACGGCGGCTACATCATCCCCGGGTCGACCCTGTCGGACCTGCACCTCAGCGTGAGCCAATGGACCACGGGCAACAACAGCGTGTACCACTCGGAGCAGTTCCGCGTGCAGGGGCTGGTGTAGGCGGGCGCGTCCAGGAGACCGAAAGCAACGCTTCCTAGCTTGGGGAGCAGGGAACGACCCTGCTCCGCGCCTGGCGCGCGGGTGTCCTGCCACGAAGGAAGAACTCCTCATGACGAACACCAAAGCCCCCTCTGCCGCCGCCTCGACCGGCCTCCTGGTCCTCCGGGTCGTCGTCGGCGCGATCTTCGCCGCCCACGGCGCGCAGAAGATCTTCGAGTTCACGCTGCCCGGGACCATCGGCAGCTTCGCCGGCATGGGAGTGCCGTTCGCCGAGATCGCCGCCCCGCTGGTGGCGTTCCTCGAGCTCGTCGGCGGCATTCTTCTGATCATCGGATTCCTCACGAGGCCGGTCGGCATCCTGCTCACCATCGACATGGCGGTGGCGCTTCTCCTCGTGCACCTCCCCGCCGGGCTGTGGGTCGGGGACGGGGGCTACGAGTTCGTCGCGGTCCTCGGTGTCGCCGCGCTCGCGCTGGCGCTCACGGGAGCCGGCCGTTTCTCCATCGACGGCGCCCTGCTTCGCGGTCGTGCCCCTGCCTGGCTCGCCTGAGAGTCGCCGCGCTCAGTCCTGAGGCTCGCGGGGCGGAGTGGCGCCGATGTCCGGCACCGGGGCTGTGCCTAGGTGCACCTCCAGGTCGTCGGCCGTCGGCGTCTTCGGGCGCCGCGCGGTCGGGCGGTCGAGGTAGAACAGTGCGGTGGAGGCGATGTCGTCGCGCAGCGGTAGGTACCGCCAACCGCTGCGCCATCCGAGCGCCTGGATGTCGACCTTCGGGATACCGGTCGCGAAATGGATCGGGTCGAGCAGGTGCCAGCGGTACATGCCGAAGCGCTGCTGCGACACATACAGCCCGTCGGGACGGATCACCTGGGGCATGCCCAGATAGGGAGTCGAGAATTCCGTGTAGCCCTGGCCGGGGATGTCGAAGTTCCAGGCACCGCCGAAGTAGTCCTCTGTCCCCGTGCCGCAGATCGTCGGATAGTCGGTGTCGTCGTCGAGGTAGAACTTGATCTCGCCTTCGCCCCACCATCCGTTGGAGTTCACGCCCCAGGCGATGTACGTGCCGACGTACTGACCCTGCCCTTCGACGCCCTCCAGAATCACGTGCGGGGTGAGATCGGCCAGCGGGTTCGATCGACGCCACTGCGCGTGGAAGTACGCGTCGTTCGAGTGGTCGCCTCCGACCTCGTAGGTCACCTGGTAGTAGACACGCACGTCGACGACGGAGGTGTTCTCGAGGGTCAGTCTGGCGCCGTCCTTGAACGGCATCGGCCAGTAGGAGTTGAATCCGCCGTGCGGGTTCGCAGCGATCGTCTGCGAGTTCACCTGCGCGAAGACTCCCCAGGCGTTGCAGAAGAAGTCGCCGTACGGCACCTCGACGGCGGGTTCGTCGGCGCCGTCCCAATATGCGCGCAGCAGCAGGGTGCGCCAGTTGTCGGTATGGGTCGTGATCCAGAGGTGGGTGATCTTGCCCGCACCGGTGATGTTCGCGAGCTCGAGCGTCTCGCCGGCCTTTATGTCCATGCTGGGCGAGATCTTCCAACCGGGACCGAGGTCACGAGCGTTCATAGCGCCCGTGCCCTCGGTCGCGCGGCCACCGCCCCCAGCGGATCCGTCGAAGTTCTCGGGGGAGATCGATCGGGTCTGCACCGGTCGCAGCGCTGCGAGGGATGCCAGATCAGAAGCAGAGGAAGTCATGGGCGCCAATGTAATCGATTTCAGATGAGAACGCCAGAGAATCGAGGTGTGCGCGATACTGTTGCTTTCACGTCCGGCGCGTCCGGGCAGGCAGTGAGGGTGCATGGCCACGATCTATGACGTCGCGGAACTCGCGGGTGTCTCCCCGGCGACCGTCTCGCGTGTGTTCAACGGCACGAGCGTGTCCGAGGAGAAGGTGGCCGCCGTGCGCGACGCCGCGGCCCGGCTGAACTTCACGCCGAATCGCACGGCTCGTACACTCCGACGCCAGAGCTCCGAGGTCATCGCGCTCGTGATCCCGGACATCGAGAACCCCTACTTCACGGAGATGGCGCGAGGGGTCGAAGACGTCGCCTCCGAGGCGGGCTACTCGGTCGTCCTGTGCAACTCCGACGCGCAGATGGAGAAGGAGGCGACATACCTCCGTATCGCGATCTCCGAGCACATGTCGGGGATCATCATCGCGACGGCCGACGAGCGGTCCAACCTCGAGGGCATCCTCGCGACGGGGCGTCCCGTCGTGGCGGTCGACCGCAGCACCACGTACGACATCGACGGTGTCGTGATGGCGAACCGTGCAGCGGGCACGTCCGCGACGCAGGATCTGATCGACGCGGGCTATCGTCGCATCGCCTATATCGGCGGGCCCGAGCACATCGATACCGCGGCGGAGCGAGCCGCAGGATGGCGCTCCGTGCTCGCTGCGGCTCAGCCCGACCTCGACCTCGACGAGCTCGCACGATTCGCGACGTTCCGCGTGGAGGGGGGCCGTGCCGCTATGGAGGAGCTCCTCGCGCTTCCCGAGCCGCCCGATGCCGTGGTCGCCGGGAACAACCTCATCGGCGTCGGCGCCATCCAGGTGCTCACCGAGCACGGGCTCACTCCGCCGCAGGTCGGTGTCGCCGTGATCGGGTCACTGCCCTTCACGACGCTGTCTCCCACCGCCGTCACCGTCGTTCGCCTGCCGGCGCGCCACATGGGTGTGACGGCGGCGCGGATGCTGCTCGAGCGCATCAAGGGCGACCGGCAGCCCTCGCGCACCGTGGTGCTGCGCAACGAGATCCAACCCGCCAGCCAGCGGGTCTAGCGGGAGCCCCAGAAGCGGGTCGCCAGGTGGGCGACCTCTTTGTCGAGCTCTTCGAGTCGTCGATCGACAGAGCCCAGTCGCGCGTCGAACGTCGCCTCCAGAGCGTCGAATCGGGTGTCGACCCTCGCGTCCATCGCCTCGAACTTCGTCTCCATCGCCTGGAGCTTCGTCTCCATCGTCTCGAACCGGTATCCCAGCTCGCGCCGGAGGGACGATGTCATCTTGTCGTTCTGGCGGATGAGGACGGTGAGCGCCCCCAGCATGAAGGCAGCGAACACGCCGATCAGAGTCCAGACCTGGGGTTCGTTCATCTGCATGGCTCCATCCTGCGGGGGAGTCCTCAGATTGTCACGGTATTCCAGTGCGGCTCGGGCTCGAGCCCGTGAAGAGTGGAGAGCGCGCGCTCCCCGCAGATCGTGCAGGAAAGGTCGGATCTTCTTGCGATGTGAAATCGATTTCGCATAAAGTGGCCACAGGTTTCAGATTCTGTGCCCGGTTTCAAGGAGGACACCATGCGCTGCACCCTCGGGGTGGACATCGGCACGTCCAGCAGCAAAGGCGTGCTGGTGGGGGTCGACGGCACGATCATCGCGTCGGCGAGCCGTGCGCACGAGGTCCGCCGCCCCCACACCGGCTGGGTCGAGATGGACGGCGACGTGTGGTGGGACGAGTTCGTCTCGATCTCTCGCGAGCTGCTCGAGACGGTGCCCGATGCCGAGGTGGTCGGAGTCGGTGTGAGCGGGATGGGGCCGTGCATCCTCCTCGCCGACGAGGATGACCGTCCGGTGCGTCCCGCCATCCTCTACGGCGTCGACACGCGCTCGACGGCGCAGATCGATCGGATGACGGGCGATCTCGGCATCGAGGAGATCACGCGCGTCGGCGGATCGACGCTCACCTCGCAGGCGGGTGGCCCCAAGATCGCCTGGATCGGGGATGAGGAGCCGGAGGCCCTGGCGCGTGCGCGACGCCTCTTCATGCCGGCGTCGTGGCTGACCAGGAACCTCACCGGGGCGTATGTGCTCGACCACCAGTCCGCGAGTCAGGTCTCGCCGTTCTACGACATCGAGGCCGAGAGCTGGTACGGGCCGTGGTGGGAGCTGTACGCGGGCGGTATCGAGCAGCCCGCGCTGCTCTGGGCGGGCGACTTGGCAGGAGAGGTCACCGCCGCCGCGGCAGCGGCAACCGGCATCCCGGCGGGAACACCCGTGATCACGGGCAGCATCGACGCCTGGACGGAGGCGGTCAGCGTCGGCGCGCACGAGGTCGGCGACCTCATGCTCATGTACGGGACGACGATGTTCCTGGTCGCGACGGGAGCGGAGACCCTGCGCACCCCGTCGATGTGGACCACCGCGGGAGCGTTCGCCGGCACACGCAACCTCGCGGGCGGGCTCTCCACGTCCGGCGCGCTGACCGCCTGGTTGAAGGATCTGACCGGGGCGGATTACCCCGAGCTGCTGGCAGAGGCGGAGCTCTCTCCACCCGGTGCGAGGGGATTGCTCGTGCTGCCGTACTTCGCCGGGGAGCGTACCCCGATCCAAGACCCTGATGCCCGGGGCGTGATCGCCGGACTCACGCTCGAGCACACGCGAGGCGACCTCTATCGTGCCGCTCTCGAGGCCACGGCGCTCGGCGTGCGCCACAACGTGGAGACCATGCGCGCGGCGGGTGCCGACATTCGTCGGATCGTCGCGGTGGGCGGGGGCACCCAGGGGCGGCTCTGGCTGCAGGTGGTCTCCGATGTGACAGGTCTCGTGCAGGAGGTGCCGCAGACGACGATCGGCGCGAGTTACGGTGCGGCCTTCCTCGCCGCGACCGCGATCGCCGCGCCTGACGAGACGCCGGTGATCACGGACTGGAACCCCGTCGCGGAGACGATCCGGCCTGATGAGGCGCTGCGCCCGGCCTACGACGACCTGTTCGACAGATACGTGCGCCTCTACGCGGATTCGAAGGACGTCGTGCACGAACTCGCAGACACGCAGCGCGGAGCATCCGCATGACCCGCGAACGGCGCGCCCGCGGTATCCCGCACACGTCGCAGGCGACGGCGTTCCCGCTGGGAGGCATCGGGACGGGCAATGTGTCGATCGGTGCCAGGGGAGAGCTGCGCGACTGGGAGCTCGAGAACCTTCCGGACAAGGGGCGTCGCAACCCGCACTCCTTCTTCGCGATCCACGCGGCTCCGGAGGGCGGCGACGCGGTCACCCGAGTGCTCGAAGCGCGGCTCGGCGGGCGTCACGATGCAGACGCGGGCTACGCGTTCGACCAGCTCGCGGGCCTCCCGCGACTCGACGCCGCGACGCTGCACGGCGAGTACCCGGTGGTCGACGTCGACTTCAGCGACGCCGTCCTGCCGGTCGACGTCTCGCTGCACGCCTTCACACCCCTGGTGCCTCTCGACGCGGACGAGTCCGGCATCCCGGCAGCGGTGCTGCGTTACCGCGTGACGAACCCTGGGTCGGTCCCGGTGGCGGTCACGGTCGTGGGCAGCATCTCGCACACGGCGGGGCGTGGCACCCCGGGGCCGGATGCGCCATGGGGGATGCGTGCGACGCAGACGGTGCGCTGGCGCGACGACGGCGAGGTGCGCGGACTCGACTTCGGGGTGGATCTGCCCGAGGATGACTTCGGCTACGGGACGCTGAGCCTCACCACGACGGATGCGGCCACGACCGCCAAGCCGCAGTGGGTCACCAGCTACTGGCCCGACGGTGCACGGCTGTTCTGGAACGATCTGACTGACGACGGGCTGCTCGCGGCGGAGCCGAGGCTCACGCTGGAGGATCGGCCCAGAGGGCTCTTCGCCGAACCCGATGCCGATCCGGACGCCGCGCCGCTGACCGAAGCGGAGATGCTGGCGAAGCTTCCCCGTCTGCGCACCGGCTCGCTCGGCATCGTGCACGTCCTCGCTCCCGGTGAGAGCCGCGACTTCGAGTTCGTGCTGTCGTGGAGCTTCCCGAATCGTCGTCGTGGGTGGAACGGGCATATCGTGTTCGCCGACCCGAACCTCGACGAGATCGTGCGGAACCACTACGCGACGCTGTGGCCGGATGCCTGGGCCGCCGCTGCCCACGTGCACGCGCACCTCGCAGAGCTCGAGGAGACGACGGATGTGTTCGTCGAGGCGCTGTACGGCGGGAGTCTCGATCCGGTGCTGATCGATGCGATCGGAGCGAACATCGCGGCCGCCCGTTCCACGACCGGCTTCGTCATCGAATCCCCGAACTCCGAGCTGGGCGATGGACCGGTGTTCGCGGCGTGGGAGGGATCTTTCGATCACGGCGGCTCGTGCGAGGGCACCTGTACCCACGTGTGGTCGTATGCGCAGACCCTCGCCTGGCTCTTCCCCTCGCTCGAAAGAAGTGCTCGGCGGGTGGAGTATCTGCTCGAGACGGACGAGTCCGGGGCGCAGAAGTTCCGCGGCAACCGCGTCTTCGGAGGTCCCTCCTGGTTCATGGGTCCGGCCGTCGACGGACAGCTCGGCACTCTGCTCCGCCTGCACCGGGAATGGCGCTTCAGCGGAGACGACGACTTCCTGCGTGAACTGTGGCCCGCAGCGGCTCGCACCCTGGACTACGCGATCAGGGTATGGGATCGCGACGGAGACGGGCTCCTCGACGGGGAGATGCACAACACCTACGACATCGAGTTCCACGGGGCAGAGCCCCTCGCGAACGGCGTGTACCTCGCGGCGCTCCGGGCGGGTACGCGCATGGCTGCCCATCTCGGTGAGGACCGGCGGGCGGAGGCATGGTCGGCTCGAGCGGACCATGTCGCCGCGGCGATGGACGAGACGCTGTGGAACGGTGAGTACTACCGCCAGGTGATCGGCGATGCCGACGCGCACCGGTACCAGTACGGCGATGGCGTGCTGTCGGATCAGCTCCTCGGGCAGTTCCACGCATTCGTGAACGGCCTCGGGCACATTCTTCCCCCGGAACGAGTCGATTCGGCGCTTGCCGCGATCGTGGCGCACAATCACCGTGACGACCTGTCTGCGCACGAGAGCACGCAGCGCGTCTACGCCCTGAACGACGAAGGTGGGCTCCTGCTCGCATCCTGGCCGCACGGTGGACGCCCGGCGATCCCCTTCGTCTACTCCGACGAGGTGTGGACGGGAGTCGAGCATCAGGTCGCGGCCTCGCTTCTCTATGCCGGCCGCGTCGATGACGCGATCCTCGTCGAGCGTTCGTTGCGCGGGCGGTATGACGGGCGTCACCGCAGTCCGTGGAACGAGATCGAATGCGGCAACCACTACGCACGATCGCTCGCGTCGTGGGCGCTTCTGCTCGGAGCGAGCGGTGTGCAGTGGGATGCCCCAAGCGGCGAGCTCTCCTTCGCTCCGGCGACCGGCGGTGATCTCCGCAGCCTGTTCACCACGGGAACCGGCTGGGGGCGTGTCGAGATCGACGAGCATGAGCTGGCCATCCATCTCGACGGCGGCACGCTCGATGTCGCAGACCTGCGGCTGCGCGGCCGGACCGTCGGCCGCGACATCCGACTCCGAGCCGGGGATACGCATCGTTCCCGGCTCACCCCGACCCCAACCCCGGAGGCATCATGACCACCTACACCCTGCCGACCACGGCATCCCGCCCGACGACCGCTCCGAAGACCGCGTATCTCATCACGTCCGGAGACCTTCGTGAGTCGGCGAACGTGGCGGGGTGGCCCACCCAGGTCGAGCTGGAGACCGGCGTCACCGGAGTGCTGAACGCCCTCGGGTGGGAGGTCATCCGGCCCTTCGGTGTCGACCCCGAGACCGGGCACGGATTCATCTCGAGCCAGCGCATGGGCCTCGAGGTGTTCACGCGCATCCCCGTCGACGCGCCGCTCATCGTCGCGATCGCCAACTGGCAGTACTCGCACCATGTGCTCGCCGGACTGCGATCCCACGAGGGGCCGATCCTCACGGTCGCGAACTTCGCCGGCGATTGGCCGGGCCTCGTCGGCCTTCTCGGGCTGAACGCGGGTCTGACCAAGATGGGCAAGCCCTACGCGACCACCTGGTCCGTCGACTTCGCCGATGAGTGGTTCACCGACGGCATCAAGGAATGGACGGAGTCCGGCGCCATCACGCACGACAGCTCGCACGTCCGACCGCTGCCCGCGCTGCCGGACAGCCCGGAGAAGCAGCTCGGCGAGGCGCTCGCGGCACAGCTGCTCTCCGAGAAGGCGATCATCGGCGTGTTCGATGAAGGCTGCATGGGCATGTACAACGCGATCTTCGACGACGAGCTGCTCAACCCGACCGGCATCTACAAGGAGCGCCTCTCGCAGTCGGCGTTGTACGCCGAGATGCTCGACGTCACGGACGATGAAGCCGACGCCGCGTACGACTGGTTGATCGATGCGGGGATGACGTTCCGCTACGGCGAAGACGGCGTCACCGAGCTCACCCGCGACCAGGTGCAATGGCAGCTGAAGATGTACATCGCCGCGCTCCGCATCGCCGACGACTTCGGGCTCGACGCGGTCGGCATCCAGTACCAACAGGGCTTGAAGGACCTGGTGCCCGCCTCAGACCTGGCCGAGGGCATTCTGAACTCGACCGAGCGGCCGCCGGTGACCTCGCGCGACGGCTCTCGCGTTCTGCACGAGGGACGGGCCTTCCCGCACTTCAACGAGGCCGACGAGGGTGTCGCCGTGGACGCGCTCGTGACCGACCGGGTGTGGCGCGCGATGGGGCTCGTGCCCGACAACACGCTGCACGACGTCCGCTGGGGCGAGGACTACGACGGACAGTTCGTCTGGGTCTACGAGATCTCGGGGTCGGTGCCGGCATCGCACCTCGGGGGCTGGCAGCACGCGGAGGGATGGCGGCAGGGTCATGTGTTCTTCCCCGCGGGCGGCGCCACGATCAACGGCGTCTCGAAGCCCGGCGAGGTCGTGCTCTCCCGAGTGTTCATCGCCGAGGGCATCCTGCAGGCCGACATCTTCCGGGCGTCGGTGGTCGAGCTGCCGGCGGAGGAGACCCAGCGGCGGAAGGATGCCACGAACCCCGAGTGGCCGATCGCCCACGTGGTGCTGCACGGCGTCTCGCGCGACCAGTTCATGGCACGGCACAAGGCGAACCACGCGCAGCTCGTCTACGCGCCCGACGCCGAGACCGCGGACAAGGCCCTGATCGCGAAGGCCGCGATGTTCGACGGGATGGGGATCAAGGTCAACCTGGTGGGAGACGTGACGATCTGATCGGTCGCTGCACATCACTGCGAGCGCCAGAAGCGGGTCGCGAGGTTCGTGAGTTCCCTGTCGAGGTCGTCGACCTTGATCTCGATGCGGTCGAGCCGGGCATGGAGCCCATCGATCCGGGCCGAGAGCGTGCCTTCGACGCGGTCGATCTTCGCCGAGAGCGTGCCTTCGACGC
>NZ_LSJW01000313.1:0-24807 GCF_001557335.1 Microbacterium sp. CCH5-D1 | reverse complement strand
GGTTCACTGTTGCGGGGGCCGTCGTCTCCGTCAGGCCGTAGCCCTCGAGGATCACCACACCGAGGCTGTGGAAGAAGTGTCCGAGTCGTGAGCCCAGGGGAGCGGAGCCGGACACCGCGTAGACGACGTTGCCGCCCATGGCCTCACGGAGCTTGCTGTAGACGAGCTTGTTGAACAGCGCGAACTTGAGCTTCATGCCGAACGGGATCGGCTTGCCCTCCTCGAGCAGCTTCGAGTGCTCGACCGCGACCTCGGCGGCGGCGCGGAAGATCTTCCCCTTGCCCCCGGCTTCCGCCTTCTGCTCCGCCGAGTTGTAGACCTTCTCGAAGACGCGCGGCACGGCGAGGAGGAAGGTTGGCTTGAACGACCCGAGTGCAGGCAGGAGCTGGCGCGTGTCGGGCTGGTGCCCGGTGCGCACTCCGGCGTGGACATCGAGGATCGAGATGAATCGCGCGAACACGTGCGCGGTGGTGATGAAGAGGAGTGTGGATGCGCCGGGCGTCTGGACGACTTCGTCCAGTGCCTTCGCCGAGTTGCGCGACAGCTCGACGAAGTTGCTGTGCGTGAGGACGCATCCCTTCGGGCGGCCTGTGGACCCCGAGGTGTAGATGAGCGTCGCGATATCGGAACCGACAGCGAGGTTTCGCCGGCGCTCGATCTCGGAGTCGCTCACCGACGCGCCCTGGGCAGTCAGAGTGTCGATCGCTCCGAGGTGCAGCTGCCAGACTTCGCGGAGCAGCGGCAGGTCGCCGCGCACCTCGTCGACGCGGGCGAAATGCTCCGGCGACTCCACGATGAGCGCGATCGCACCGGAGTCTTCGAGGATCCACTGGATCTGCGAGGGGGAGCTGGTCTCATAGATCGGCACCATCACGGCGCCGGTGTAGAACAACGCGAAGTCGACGAGGGTCCACTCGTATGTGGTGCGCGCCAGGAAGCCGACCTTCTCTCCGGGCTGGATGCCTGCTGCGGCGAAGCCCTTCGCGAGCGCGATCACCGCGGTCTGGAAGTCGGCGGCGGAGATGTCGCGCCACCCGTCTCCCTCCGGGACGGAGAACAACGCCCGATCCGGCGTCGCCTCCACGCGCTTCACCAGGAGGTCGGCGACGTTCGCGTCGGGATCGGCGGGGACGATCGCGGGGACTTCAAACTGGACCACGGCAGCTCCTTCGGTACCGGTCGGGCACGGACTTCCATCGAGTCTAGGGCATGGAACCCAGTCGCTCTCCAGGTGGAACTGGGTCGCGGAAGCGGGAGAGCCGAAGAGACCGCTCGGTCGGAGCCCGGGCGCGGCGCTAGACTTCACCACGATGTTCTACTGGCTGATGAAGTACGTGGTGATCGGCCCCGTGGTCAAGGCGGTGTTCCGCCCGTGGATCGTGGGGAGGAACAACGTGCCCGCGAACGGGGCGGCGATCCTGGCGAGCAATCATCTCTCGTTCGCAGACTCCATCTTCCTTCCACTGGTCATCGACCGGTCGATGTCCTTCCTCGCCAAGAGCGACTACTTCACCGGTCGGGGCCTCAAAGGGTGGGCGACGAAGTTCTTCATGAAGGCCACCGGGCAGATCCCCATCGACCGATCGGGTGGCAAGGCTTCCGAGGCGTCACTCAACACGGGGCTCCAGGTGCTGGGCGGGGGCGATCTGCTCGGGATCTACCCCGAGGGCACGCGTAGCCCCGACGGCAAGCTGTACCGGGGCCGGACCGGCATCGCCAGGATGGCGCTCGAGGCGAAGGTCCCCGTCGTGCCGGTGATCATGGTCGACACCGACACAGCGATGCCCATCGGAAGGCGACTGCCCCGCATCGTGCGGGTCGGAATCGTGATCGGGGAGCCGCTCGACTTCTCCCGATACGCCGGCATGGAGAACGATAGGTACATCCTCCGCTCGGTCACGGACGAGATCATGGTGGCGCTCCAGCGTCTCGGTGAGCAGAAGTACGAAGACGTCTACGCGTCGACGGTCAAGGACCGGATCCCGACCCGCGTCACATAGGCCCGACGCGGATCTCGGTGGTACCGGCGACCACTAGGCTGGAACGCATGCTCCCGCACCACATCGAAGCCCTTGATGCATGGCGCTCGCTTCCCATCAAGCAGCAGCCGCAGTGGCCCGACGCGGACCGCGTCGCCGACGTCTCCCAGCAGATCGCGACCCTCCCGCCGCTGGTCTTCGCCGGCGAGGTCGACAACCTTCGCGACCGGCTCGCGCGCGCGGCGTCCGGCCAGGCGTTCCTGCTCCAGGGCGGCGACTGCGCCGAGACCTTCGCCGGAGCGACTGCCGAGCAGATCCGCAACCGCATCAAGACGGTGCTGCAGATGGCGGTCGTGCTCACGTACGGCGCCTCGATGCCCATCGTCAAGATGGGCCGCATGGCGGGGCAGTTCGCGAAGCCGCGCTCGAGCGACTCCGAGACCCGTGGCGACGTCACGCTGCCCGCGTACCGCGGCGACATCGTGAACGGCTACGACTTCACCGAGGGCTCCCGCACGGCCGATCCCGGTCGACTGCTGCAGGGCTACCACACGGCGGCATCGACGCTGAACCTGATCCGTGCCTTCACGCAGGGCGGGTTCGCCGATCTCCGCGAGGTGCACTCCTGGAACAAGGGCTTCGCGCAGAACCCGGCCAACCAGCGGTACGAGCGCATGGCGGCGGAGATCGACCGCGCGATCAAGTTCATGGAAGCGGCGGGAGCCGACTTCGACGAACTCAAGCGCGTCGAGTTCTTCACCGGGCACGAGGGTCTGCTGATGGACTACGAGCGTCCGATGACGCGCATCGACTCGCGCACGGACACGCCGTACAACACCTCCGCCCACTTCCTCTGGATCGGAGAGCGCACGCGTGAGCTCGACGGTGCGCACGTTGACTACTTCTCCAAGATCCGCAATCCCATCGGAGTGAAGCTCGGACCGACCACGTCGCCCGAGACCGCCCTCGCGCTGATCGACAAGCTCGACCCCGAGCGCGAGCCCGGGCGCCTGACCTTCATCACGCGCATGGGAGCGGGCAAGATCCGCGACGCCCTGCCGCCGCTGCTCGAAGCGGTCCGTGACTCCGGCGCCCAGCCGTTGTGGGTCACCGACCCGATGCACGGCAACGGCATCACCACGCCGACCGGCTACAAGACGCGTCGCTTCGACGACGTCGTCGACGAGGTGCGGGGCTTCTTCGAAGCGCACCGCGCGGTCGGCACGTTCCCCGGCGGCATCCACGTCGAGCTGACCGGCGACGACGTCACCGAGTGCCTCGGTGGGTCCGAGCAGATCGACGAGGCGGCCCTGGCCACTCGCTACGAGAGCCTGTGCGACCCGCGTCTGAATCACATGCAGTCGCTCGAGCTCGCCTTCCTGGTGGCGGAGGAGCTCGAGAAGCGCTGACCTCCCACACGGGATGAAAAGGAGCCGCCCTCCCCGGGACCATCGGGGAGGGCGGCTCCTTTTCGTTCTTCGTCGCACACGCGAGCGCTCGACCGAACGGGTAGGGCCTCTCAGCCGCTGAGCTGAATCGAGAGGTTCACGGTGCCGCCACGCGGGAGCGACTTGTCCGAGCCCGGATCCTGGCCGGTGACCTTGGCCATCTCGGCGAAACCGGGCAGGTCTCCCCAGGCGGCGTAGGTCGACTTGAAACCCTTGTCCGAGAGGATCTTCTTCGCCTCATTCAGGGTCTTGCCCGAGACGTCGGGCACGGGGAAGAGCTCCGGGCCCTTCGAGACGATCAGCTGCACGCTGTCTCCCGGCCGCCAGTTGCCCTCTTCTGCGCGATCGGCGACACCGATCACCACATCCTTGGACACGCTGTCGCTGAAGACGTACTGCGGGTCGGCGGTGACGGTGAGTCCCTTGTCCGTGAGGGTGGACGTCGCCTTGTCGACCGACATGCCGGCGACGTCGGGGAACTCGCCGGCCGAGACGAACAGCTCGACGGTGTCGTTCTCGAAGATCTCGCACCCGTCGCCGCAGATGTATGACTCCCCGCCCGCCCTGGGCGTGACGGAGGCGTTGATGACGATGCCGGCGTCGGCGTCGGAGAAGAGCAGCAGCGAGGTGTCCGTGACATTGACGTTGAGTCCGGCCAGGTAGTCGCGCGCATCCTGCTCGGCGCGTCCGTTCAGCGGATCGAGGGTGTGGGACGCCGGTCCTGCGGAGACGATCACGGAGACCGAGGCGCCCTTGTCGAGGCGCACGCCCTCGGCCGGATCGGTCTCGATCACCGTTCCGGCGGGGATGTCGATGGAGAACTCGTCCTTCTGCGTGGGGACGAACCCGGCTTCGGTCAGGGTCGCTGCGGCCGCGTCGTACGTGCCGCCGGCGACGGCTGGTACGGCGATGAGCGAACCAGGGCCGGAACCGAACCACCAGCCGACCCCGCCGGCGAGCACCGCGAGCAGCAGGACGAGAGCGAGCAGGAAGGCACCGCGGGCGCGACGTTTGGATGCGCGTCTGCGCAGGAGCGTCGCGTTGTCCAGTGTCGCAGGGACGGGAGCCGTGGGGTCGGCGAGGGGCATGGTGCCCGGCATCACCTTGGTGAGGTCTCCGGAATCACCGTGGCTGTGCTGCGGGGCGGTGGCTCTGGCCGCGGTCGGGGCGATGCCGAGGTCGCGCTCGATCTCCCGCAGGCGCTCGAGCATCTGCTGGGCATCGTCCGGTCGATCGTCCGGTGACTTCTCGGTGGCCCAGAGCACGAGCTCGTCGAGCTGCTCCGGCACGGCAGGATTGCGCACGCTGGGACGCGGTACCGATTCCGTGGCGTGCTGGAACGCGATCTGCATCGGCTGCTCGCCCTTGTACGGCTGTTCGCCGACCAGCATCTCGTAGAGCATGATGCCGAGGGCGTAGATGTCGCTGCGGGCATCGGCGGTGCCGCGCGTGACGAGTTCTGGGGCGAGGTAGGCGATCGTCCCGAGCAGCTGCTGTCCGGTCGCGGTGTTCGCGGTGGTCGCCCGTGCCAATCCGAAGTCGCCGATCTTGATGCGACCGTCTTCCGCGAGGAGGACGTTCTCCGGCTTCACATCGCGATGCACGATCCCCGCGCGGTGCGCCGCAGAGAGGCCCGCCAGGATCGCGTCCATGATCGTGATGGTCTGCGGGATCGTCAGACGTTTCTGCTCGCGGAGGAGCTCACGCAGCGTGATGCCGGGGAGGTACTCCATCACGAGATAGGCGAGTTCGCCATCCTGCCCCTGGTCGAACACATTCACGACATGGGGGTCGGCCAGGCGGGCAGCGGCTCTCGCCTCCTGGATGAAGCGGCTCTGGAAAGCGGAGTCGTCGCTGAGGTGCGCGTGCATCACCTTGAGAGCGATGCGTCGTTCGAGGCGGAGGTCGGTCGCGACGTACACCGTCGCCATGCCACCCCGAGCGATGCGAGCGCGGACGCGGTACCGGCCGTCGACAAGCCGCCCGATGAGGGGGTCGGCCTGCTGATTGGTCGTCACGTCAGAATTCTATGGAGAACTGCCTGAAAGACAGGGGAGCGGCTCACCCCTCGCACCTGCGGGTTTTCCCGGATATCGTCAACCGTGGAGCGCGAGCCAGGCATATGCTTGCGCCTCCCACTGTCCGTACCTCTCCGGATAGGCCGAGATCTGGACCGCCTGAGCAGCGTCGGTGAAGGCCATGTTCTCCCAGCCGGGGATGTCGAGAAGCCCGCGGGTCACCTGGCCGTTGGGGTCGCTCTGCCCTCCGTAGAACACGCGAGTGCTCCGATCGGCGTCCATGATCTGGGCCGGCGTTCCCCAGCCGGTGCTCGGACGCTGCTGGAAGATGCCGAGTGAGTCGCGGTCGCCCCAGTCGAGGTTTCGCAGACCCGACTCGACCATGCCGGTGGCGAGAGCGATCGCGATCGCCCGATCGGACACCCCGATCTCGCGGCCGACGCGGATGATGAGCGCGGCGTTCGAGGCCTGCTCGGACGTCAGCACCGCTGTCTGCGGGCCACTCGCCGCCGAGGGGGTCGCCGACGGGGCCGGTGCAGGCGCTGTCGGCGGAGTGCCCTGGAGGGAGAGGGCCTGGCCCGGGTAGATGATCGACGACGGCCCGAGACCGTTCGCGGCGTACAGCGCCTGCGTGGTGGTGCCGTACTTCTGCGCGATGCCGAACAGGGTGTCGCCTGCGACGACGGTATGGGACGCGGCGGACGCCGGGGCCGGAGCCGGGGCCGGGGCCGGAGCCGGGGTCGGCGCCGCGGCCGCTATGGGAGCGGCAGCAGTCGGCGCGCCGACCGAGCCGCTGATGACGAGGTTCTGGCCGGGGTAGATCACCGAGGCGCGTGTGAGCCCGTTCGCCGCGAGGACGGCATCGACGGAGGTCCCGTACTTCCGGGCGATGGCGTACACGGTGTCGCCGGAGACGACCTGATGCGTCGCGGCGGCCGCGGGAGCAGGGGCTTGGGGCGTCGCAGGGGCTGCCGGCGCGGGCGAGGGCGCGAGCGTGAGTGTCTGGCCGGGGTGGATCACCGAGCGCCAGGAGAGTCCGTTCCAGGTCAGGACATCGACCGTGCGCAATCCGAAGCGCGAGGCGATCGCCGAAACCGTGTCGCCGGGCTGGACGCGGTAGGTCGATGGTGCGGTCTCGGCGGGTGCGACGCGTGCCGGAAGAAGGCGAGGCCGCTCGACGGCAGTCGTGTCCGCGTGCACAGTCGCTCCGGCCGGCGCAGCGGTGAGAGTGGTCGCCAGTGCTCCGAGCACCGCTGCAGGCACTCCGATCTGCAGGTGTCGCGTTCGCCGTGTGGCGGTCTTCAGAGTCAAGGTCTGCCCCCCTTTTTTCGAGCTTTTCACGCTGACACGGATGTAAACAGAAGTCAACAGAAGTGACGCAAGTGAACAGTGTGACTGGAGTGCCGACATGCGCAGATCATCCGGAGGTGAGATAGTGGGCGACGTGTCTGAGAACGTTGCCGGAACCCCTGCCGCCGTCGAGTGGCTGACGATGCCCGACCTCGTCGAGGTGCTCGACGAACCCCTCGGCCGTGTGCGCCGTCTGATCGATGAGCACTATCTCGTCGGCTCTCGTCGCAACGGAGCATTCGCGGTGCCGTCCGTCTTCATCGTCGACGGACACCCGCTGAGCTCACTGCGTGGCACCGTGATCGTGCTTCAGGACGCCGGGTTCACCGACGACGAGCTGATCGACTGGCTCCTCGCGGAGGAGGAGAGCCTGGGGCGTTCCCCGATCGACGCCCTGCTGGCCGGGCACAAGAGTTCCGTGCGGCGCTTGGCGCGCACGCTCGCCTGATCCGTCAGGCCGAGCGCACCGTCGCCGCTCGTGCGAGATCGCGCAGCTCACCGACCGCGGCGTTGTCCAGTCGGGCGCCTGACAGGGCGCGATCGGCGTCGCGGGCATAGCCGGTGATCATCGCCTCCAGCTGATCCACGGCCCCCGAGTCGCGGATGGTGGCCTGGAGGAACGTCACCTGCTGCGGCGTGAGCTCCGGGTCGCCCAGCATCTCGTCCAGCAGGTTCCGCGCGGACGCGTCCAGCGTCTGCCTGGTGAGAGCGATCAGGACGGTTCGCTTGCCCTCCCGGAGGTCGTCCCCGGTCGGCTTGCCCGTGACGGACGGGTCGCCGAACACTCCGAGCACATCGTCGCGCAGCTGGAAGGCCATGCCGACGGGATGTCCGAAGCGGCGCAGCGCCTCCGTCTGATCAGGCTCGGCCCCGGCGAACGCGCCGCCGAGAACCAGAGGTTGCTCGATGCTGTACCTCGCGGACTTGAGCGATGCCACGCGCAACGCCCGTTCCGCGTGCAGGCTCCCGTCGTTCACGCTCCACGCCGATTCCTCGGCGATGTCGAGGAACTGACCGGTCGTGACATCCCTCCGCATCCTCGCGTACTCGGAACGCACGGCGCGTGCGTGCGGCTGCCCGTCGAGGGCCGATTCCAGCAGGTCATCGCTCCAGGCGACGAGGAGATCGCCGAGGAGGATCGCTGAGGCGCGGCCGAAGGCGTCTGCGTCGCCCGCCCATCCCGCGGCGCGGTGTGAGGCCTCGAGGGCACGGTGCGCGGCCGGACGGCCACGGCGTGTGTCCGAGTTGTCGATCAGGTCATCGTGGACGAGCGCCGCGGACTGGAAGATCTCCAGCGCGGTGCAGATGTCCCACAGTGCATCGGGCTCTGTCGCGTCGCGGTCTCTGAAAGCCGAGACGGCACGCCAACCCGCATGGCAGAAGCGCGCACGCAGGCGTTTGCCGCCGTCGAGGGTGCCGGCGGCCGCGTCGAGGAACGCCGCCGCGTCCGGACCGTAGTCCGTCGCTTCGTCCCGCATCCGCGAGAGGAAGCGGTCGAGGTGTGCGGCGACGGCGTCGGGGACGGGGGAGGAGGACGGCACGACTCCCAGCATACGTAAAGCAAGGGTGGGTCGAACTGCTAGCCCCGGACGCCTTCGCGCGCGTAGAATGGAAGGCACGATACCCGAGGGGGACGAAATGCCACTCTCCGAACAGGAGCAGCGTCTGCTCGACGAGATGGAACGCCATCTCCTTCACAATGATGCCGACGTCGTGACCGCGCCGTCCGGTGACCGAGCTCTGAGCTACCGAAATCTCGTCTACGGTGCGCTCCTGCTGCTCGCCGGTGTCGGTGGTCTGGTCGCCGGAGTCATCCTCGGCGGTGTCTGGGGAATCGTCGTCGGCGTCGTCGGTTTCGCGGCGATGCTCGCCGGAGTCATGGTGGCCGTGACGCCCGTTCGGCGGACGACCGCGACGGCACCGCGAGAGCACTCCGCATCGAAGCGACAGGAATCCGCGTCGTTCATGGATCGTATGAACGATCGATGGGATCGACGCCAAGACGGTCACTGACCTCTCTCACATCTTCACCACCGAAGCCCGGATGCTCAGCATCCGGGCTTCGGTCGTTAACGCCGGGCGGGGGAGGGTCGGCCGCTGACCCGGCAGATCCCTCCACTCATCCTCCACCTTCCTCCACCGCGGAATCTCGCGGTTTTTTGGCGTGCCCGCTCGCACTGACCGCGATCGTCTGCGGATTGGTCGTAGGTATGTGGAGGAAAGTGGAGTAAAGTGGGGCGCACCTCGAGTTGGCCGGACGCAGAGGGGGTGGTGGCCGATGTTGCTGGGTACGCACTCTCCGAAGCTGGACGACAAAGGACGGGTCATCCTTCCTGCGAAGTTCCGCGAAGACCTCGGCGGCGGCATCGTCGTCACCCGAGGGCAGGAACGGTGCCTCTACGTGTTCAGCACGGCCGAGTTCGAGGCGATGCACGAGCGGATCCGGCAGGCACCGCTCGCCAACAAGCAGGCGCGTGACTTCATGCGCCTGTTCCTCTCCGGAGCCAGCGCGGAGATGCCAGACAGCCAGAACCGCATCACCATCCCGGCGCACCTGCGTCAGTACGCAGGTCTGCAGAAGGAACTCATCGTCACCGGAGTCGGCGCCCACGCCGAGATCTGGGACGCGGAGAGCTGGAACGCCTACCTCGCCGCCGGCGAGGAGACCTACTCCGACCTCGAGCAGGAGGTGATTCCGGGACTCTTCTGACCACGGCTGTGATGCCCCGCCGCTCCCGCCCCGACACACTTCCCCGGTGCCGGGTCGAGAAGCGGAGGGGGATCAGAGCCGAAGGTCACCCCGAGAAAGATCATGAACCTCCGAGACATCCACACCCCCGTCCTGCTCGACCGCTGTGTCGAGCTGCTCGCTCCTTCCCTTCACGCGGACGGTGCGGTCCTCGTCGACGCCACCCTCGGCATGGGCGGCCACTCAGAGGCGCTGCTCGAACGCTTCCCGAACATCCGTCTGGTCGGGCTCGACCGAGACACCGATGCGCTGCGCATCGCGGGGGAGCGACTGGCACGATTCCGCGACCGTGTGACTCTCGTACACACGGTGTATGACGAGATCGGCCTGCATGCGCAGGGCGCGTCCGGCATCCTGTTCGATCTCGGGGTGTCCTCCCTGCAGCTCGACGAGGCCGAGCGCGGCTTCGCGTACTCCAAGGACGCTCCGCTCGACATGCGGATGGACCAGACCAAGGGCGTCACCGCCGCCGATGTCATCGCCACGTACAGCGAAGGCAACCTCCGTCGCATCTTCGAGCGCTACGGCGAGGAGAAGCTCGCCGGCCGTTACGCCCGCTTCATCATCGAGGCACGTCAGAAGCAGCCCATCACGCGGTCGGGCGAGCTCGTCGACATCCTCATCGCGGCTACTCCCGCTGCCGCGCAACGAGCGGGCCACCCCGCCAAGCGCGTCTTCCAGGCGCTGCGCATCGAGGTCAACACGGAACTCAATGTGCTGGCCGACGCGATCCCCTCGGCCATGGATGCGCTCAGCGTCGGAGGACGCATCGTCGTGATGTCGTATCAGTCGCTCGAAGACCGCCTCGTGAAGCAGGCGTTCGCCGCCGCGGCCGCCTCATCCGCACCTGCCGGTCTTCCGGTCGAACTCCCCGAACACGCCCCGCGATTCCGCATCCTGACCAAGGGCGCAGAACTCGCCGACGATGATGAGCGCGCGCGCAACCCGCGGGCGATCCCGGTGCGTCTGCGCGCCGCCGAGAAGCTGCGGGAGAGCGCATGAGCCTGAACGCCGTCGTCCGGAAGCCGGTACAGCCGGTCGCGCCGGAGAAGACTCCGCAGCGGAAGCTGCAGCCGGTCACGCATCCCGCCGCCCGCCGCAAGCCCAAGCTCGCCTATGCGCTCGTCGCGCTGGGGGGAGCGCTCGCGATCGGCGCCGCGCAGATCGCGCTCTCGCTCGCGATCACCCAGGACTCGTTCACCCTCGCCAGTCTCTCGTCGCAGCAGCGCGAACTCAACCTCAAGACGCACGCTCTCCAGGAGGAACTGACCGGGGTCAGCTCCCCGCAGGTGCTCGCGAGCAGCGCGGCCGGACTCGGAATGGTGGTCGCCGGATCGCCGTCGTATCTGCGCCTCAGCGATGGAGCCGTCTTCGGTACCGGCGACGGCGCCGATTGGACCTCTACGGTCAACCCTGACGGCGTCGGAGCCGTGAGCAACTCGCTCATCGTGGAACCGCCGCCCCCTCCTGCACAGGAGACGGACGGCGCAGCGACGACCGAGCAGCCGACACAAGAGCTTCCGCCGTCGATCACCGACGGCCTGCCGAGCCCCACGACGCACTGACACCCACGATCGACGGAGAGATCCCATGACGACACGAGCCACCCGCGGACCGCGGCGACGCACAGTCGTCGCCCTCGCCGTCATCCTCTCGGTGCTGTGCGCCTTCGTCGTGCGGCTGGTCGACATCCAGGTGGTCAGCGCCGACGAGCATGTCTCCGACTCTCTCGAGCACATCGGGGCGAGTTCAGCCATCTCCGGACAGCGCGGATCGATCGTCGACTCCTCCGGGACAGTGCTCGCCTCCAGCGTGATGGTCTACGACGCTCAGCTCAGCCCCCAGGTCATCATGCTCATGGAGGAGAACGACCCCAAGCTGCCGTGGGCCGAGGCTTCCGAGAAGATCGCGGCCATCACCGGGCAGACCGGGGAGGAAGTGCGTGCGCTGGTGTCGAACGCCCTCGCCGAGAACCCGAACAGCCAGTACGCACCCCTCAAGAAGGGGCTGAACACCGAGCAGTACATGAAGCTGAGGGACTTGGGAGTCGGCTCCTATCTCGCACTCAAGGCGCGCGAGACCCGGGTCTACCCGAACGGCGCGGTCGCCGGGAACCTCCTCGGCTACCTCGACAGCTCCGGCGAGGCGCAGGCCGGCGTGGAGCAGCTGGACGACTCCTGCCTCGCGCCCGTCGACGGCGAGGAGAGCTATCGCATCGGCAAGGACGGGGTCGTGATCCCCGGGAGCGAGCGCACGGTCGACGCCGTGAACGGCGGCTCCGTGCAGTTGACCATCAACAGCGACCTCAACTGGTACCTGCAGCAGATGATCGCCGAGGAGGCGCAGACCCAGGGCGCCAAGGGCGGCACGGTCACGGTGGTCGAGGTGAAGACCGGCAAGATCAGGGCGGCGGCCGAATGGCCCGCGCTTGACCCCAACGATCTCGATGCTTCGACACCGGCGACGAGGGCCAGCCAGATCTTCCACAGGGACTTCGAGCCGGGCTCGACGTTCAAGGCGATCACCGCGGCTGCAGCCATCGAGGGCGCCGGCCTCACCCCCTACAGCACCGTCAGCGCGGCCTCTCGCGAGAAGTTCCCGAACGGCGCCGTCGTCAACGACGCCTTCACCCACCCCGCCTACAACTACACCCTCGCCGGCGGACTCATCGACTCGTCGAACGTCGCACTGTCGAAGTTCGGCACCATGGTGAGTCCCGAGGTCCGCTACGACTACCTCGAGCGGTTCGGGGTCGGCGACAAGACGCTCGACTTCCCGTCCGAGGTCGGCGGCATCCTGCACCCCGTCAAGGACTGGGACAGCCAGTCGCTGTACACGACCACGTTCGGTCAGTACTTCACGGTGACGGCAGCCCAGCTCGCCGGCGCCTACCAGGCGATCGCCAACGGCGGAGAGAAGATCGATCTCTCGCTCGTCGAGTCGTGCACGGGATCCGACGGCAAGGTCACCACACCGGCAGATCCGAAGCACGAGCAGATCATCAAGGAGCAGACGGCAGGCGAGCTCACCCGGATGCTGGAGAACGTCGCGGTGCAGGGCGGCAATGCGGAGCGCATCCAGGTGCCGGGCTACCGCGTGACCAGCAAGACGGGTACTGCCCAGGTCTCCGACGGCAACGGTGGATACAAGTCCGGGGTGTACTACACCAGCATGGTGGGCTTCGCGCCGGTCGACGATCCGCAGTACGTCGTCGTGGTCACCCTCGACGAGCCGACTAAGGTTGTATCGTCCGCGGCCACCGCATCCGCCTTCCAGAAGGCGATGACGCAGGTGATGAAAACCTATCGCGTGATGCCGTCCTCTGTCCCGATGGACGAGCTCCTCCCCAAGTTCGGATAGTCGGCGAGAGCCGCGCATGGAGATGACATGATCGCCCTGACGCTCGCTGAGATCGCCGCCGCAGTCGGCGGTGATCTTCGCGTGGTCGCACCAGACACACCCGAGACCGTGGTCGATGGCCTGGTCGACACGGATTCGCGGATGATGGGCCCCGGCTCGATCTTCGTGGCCAAACCCGGAGCCGAGACCGACGGCCACCGATTCGTCGGATCCGCCGTCGAGGCGGGCGCCGTGCTGGCCATCGTCGAGCATCCCGTCGACATCGCGGTGAGCCAGATCATCGTCGCGGATGCCGTCACCGCACTCGGCGCACTCGCCAGAGATGTCGTCGCGCGGGTCCGAGCCGCAGGTCGGCTCCGCATCATCGGCATCACGGGATCCAACGGCAAGACCACCACCAAGAACTTCCTCGCACGCATCCTCGAGGACGAGGGCGAGACCGTCGCGCCCGTGAAGTCGTTCAACAACGAAGTCGGCGCTCCCGTCACCATGCTTCGTGTCACGGAGAGCACGCGGTACCTCGTGAGCGAGTTCGGAGCGGCGGCTCCGGGGAGCATCGCCCACCTCGCCGGTCTTGTGGAGCCCGACATCGCCGTGGTGCTGATGGTCGGCATGGCGCACGCCGGCGGCTTCGGCGGAATCGAAGCGACGGCGAAGGCCAAGGCCGAGCTCGTCGCGGCGGCCCGGGTGCCGGGGACTGCCGTCCTGAACGTCGACGACCCCAGAGTCGCGGCGATGCGAGAGCTCGCGGACTCCCGCGGGCTGCGCACGGTCGGCTTCGGCCAGGGCCCGACGGCCGATGTGCGGGCCCGCGACATCGAGGTGTCGGCCTCCGGCACCGCCTGCATCGTCGAGGTCGGCGGGCAGATCCTGCCCCTGCGGCTCCGGGTCCTCGGGGCTCACCACATCTCCAACGCTCTTGCAGCGATCGCCTCGGCGCTGGTCCTCGGCGTCTCGCCCGTCGATGCCGTGGCTCGTCTGGAGACCGTCGAGATCGCCGAACGGTGGCGGATGCAGCCCCTGGGCAACGACCGCGTGCGGATCATCAACGACGCCTACAACGCCAGCCCGGATTCCATGGCCGCTGCCTTGCGTACTCTCGCGCAGATCACCGGCCCCGAAGAGCGCACGGTCGCCGTCCTCGGTGCCATGAGCGAGCTCGGGGAGAGCGCGGGGGAGGAGCACGACCGGATCGGGCTGCTCGCCGTGCGTCTGAACATCCAGCGGATCGTGGTCGTCGGCGCTGAGGCGCGACGGCTGTATCTCGCCGCCGTCGGAGAGGGCTCGTGGGACAGCGAGGCTGTGCATCTGCCCGACCAGGACGCGGCGTTCGAGTATCTGCGCACCGAGCTCCGCGACGGCGATCGCGTGCTCGTGAAGTCATCCAACTCCGTGGGCCTCCGGCATCTCGGCGATCGTCTGGGAGAATTGTTCTCGTGAGGTCTCTCATCATGTCGGCGGCGATCTCGCTCGCCTTCACCCTGTTCCTGACCCCCGTCTTCCTCCGGCTCTTCCGGAAGTGGGGCTGGGGGCAGGTGATCCGCACCCCGGAGTCCGTCCACAACCCGAGCCACGAAGCGAAACGCGGAACGCCGACGATGGGCGGCGTCATCTTCATCGTCGGCTCGATGGTGGGCTACTTCACCGGTGTTCTGGTCAGCGGAGAGGTGCCGGCGCTCTCGGCGCTGCTCGTGATCTGGCTGATGGTCGGTTTCGGTGCCGTCGGGTTCATCGACGACTACATGAAGGTGCGCAGCCAGCGCAGTCTCGGACTGTCGGGCTGGCGCAAGGTGATCGGTCAGCTGCTGGTGATGGTCCCCTTCGGTATCGTCGCGCTGAACTTCCCGAACAAATGGGGCCAGACGCCGGCGAGTTCCGCGATCTCCCTGTTCCGCGACATCACCTGGCTCAACCTCTTCGCCTTCGGCGTGATCCTCGGGTGGATCCTCTATCTCGTGTGGATCTCGATCATCGGGGTCGCCACCTCGAACAGCGTGAACCTGACCGACGGTCTCGACGGTCTCGCGGCCGGAGCCGGCGTCATCGTCGTCGGCGCGTACAGCCTCATCGCCTTCTGGCAGTTCAAGCAGCCCTGCATCGGCGGAGACCCCGATGCCCTGGGCGGATGCTACGAAGTGCGCGACCCGTTCAACCTGGCGATCATCGCCGCGTCCTTCGCCGCCAGCCTGATCGGATTCCTGTGGTGGAACGCCCCCAAGGCGAAGGTCTTCATGGGCGACGTCGGATCCATGGCAATCGGTGGTGTCATCACCGCGATGGCCATCCTGACCCGGACCGAGCTGCTCCTGCTCGTGATCGCCGGTGTCTTCGTCCTGTCCTCCGGTTCGGTCATCCTGCAGCGCGCATACTTCAAGATCACGCGCGGCAAGCGACTGTTCCTGATGAGCCCGTTCCACCACCACCTCGAGATGCGCGGCTGGTCCGAGGTCACGATCGTGGTCCGCATGTGGATCATCGCCGGGCTGCTCGCCGTCTCTGCCGTCGGTCTGTTCTACGTCGAATGGCTGACCCGTGTCGACTGATCGGCTGGCAGGCCTCACCAGCTGGAACGCCGACTGGAGCGGCCTGCGGGTCGCCGTGCTCGGCCTCTCCATGACCGGGTTCTCGGTCGCCGACACGCTGGCCGAACTCGGCGCGGACGTGCTCGTGCTGAGCGAAGCCGCCGAAGAGGAGTACGAGCGTCTGCTTCCTGTCATCGGCGCCCGGCTCGAGCTGGGTCCGCTTGCAGAAGTCCCTGCCGTGCTGGTCGAGTTCGCCCCCGAGGTCATCGTCGCCTCGCCGGGGTTCTCGCCGTCGCACCCGGTCATCCGATGGGCGCAGGATTCGGATGTCGCGATCTGGGGAGACGTCGAACTCGCCTGGCGCGTCCGTGACAAGGTCCTGCGCTCCGACGGCACACCGGCGGACTGGGTGCTCATCACGGGCACGAACGGCAAGACCACGACGACCCAGCTGACAGCCACCCTCCTCGTCGAGGGAGGACTGCGTGCGGCTCCGTGCGGCAACATCGGTGTGCCGGTGCTCGACGCGGTACGCGACCCCGCAGGGTTCGACGTCCTCGTGGTCGAACTCTCCAGCCATCAGCTCTGGTACCTGGGGCAGTCGCGGGCCGAGGGGGAGCTCTTCCCCTACGCGTCCGTGTGCCTCAACCTCGCCGACGATCATCTCGTCTGGCACGGTAGTGCTCAGGCCTACCGCGACGCGAAGGCCGTGGTCTACCGCAACACCCGGATCGCGTGCGTCTACAACAAGGCGGACGAGGCCACACGGCAGATGGTCGAGGAGGCGGAGGTCGTCGAAGGCGCCAGGGCGATCGGCTTCGACCTGGGGATCCCCGGTCCGAGCGACCTCGGCGTGGTGGATGGCCTTCTCGTCGACAGGGCCTTCCTCGACGACCGGTCTCGCAGCGCTCTCGAGCTGACGACCGTCGCCGACCTCGAGGCTGCGGGTCTCGCCGCTCCCCATATCGTGCAGAACATCCTCGCAGCGAGCGCCTTGGCGCGGTCGCTCGGCGTCGAGCCCGAGGCCATCCACACGGCCCTGCAGTCCTTCCGCCTCGATCCTCACCGCATCCAGGTGATCGCGCGGCATCGCGGCATCACGTGGATCGACGACTCCAAGGCCACCAACCCGCATGCGGCCGCGTCATCATTGCGCGCGTACCCGGGAGCCGTATGGGTGCTCGGCGGGGATCTGAAGGGGGTCGACATCTCCGACCTCGTCGCCGACGTCGGGACGACAGCCCGGGCGGCCGTCGTGATCGGCGTCGAGCGCTCTGCCGTGGTCACGGCATTCCGGCGACACGCGCCCGGGGTGCCGGTGTTCGAGGTCGATGCTGGTGACACTGGACAGGTCATGAACCGTGTCGTGGAGATCGCCGCGGGAATCGTCGACGACGAGGGAACAGTCCTGCTGGCCCCGGCGGCGGCATCCTTCGATCAGTTCTCCGGCTACGCGGAACGGGGCCATCGCTTCGCCGAGGCGGTGCGGGACTGGATCGACCGGGGGAGTGCCGATGACACAGGTATCCCGCCCTCCGCGCTCTGAAGCCGGCGGTCTCGCTGCCAGGGTCTCGCTCGGACGCCGGTTCACCCCGGTGTCGACCGAGTTCCTGCTGATCGCGTCCACCGCCCTGCTGCTCACTCTGTTCGGCCTCGTGATGGTGTTGTCGGCGACCAGCGCCACCGCCGTGTCCAAGGGCGTCAATCCGCTGGACGGTGTGCTTCGTCAAGGGGTTTTCGCACTCCTCGGCATCCCGCTGATGTTCCTGATCAGCCGCCTGCCGATCGAGTTCCTCAAGCGGATGGCGTGGCCGGCACTCTTCGGCGCCGTGGCCCTGCAGATGCTGGTGTTCACCCCGCTCGGGATCGAAGACGGCGGAAACCGGAACTGGATCCGGATCGCCGGCTTCACGCTCCAGCCGTCCGAGTTCCTCAAGCTCGCTCTCGCCCTGTGGATCGCGGCCGTGCTGTTGCGCAAGCGCGCGATGCTCGGCACCTGGCATCACGTCTTCATCCCGGTGATCCCGGTCGGGGCACTGGCGATCGGCACCGTCCTCGCGGGGAAGGACCTCGGCACGGCGATGGTCCTGGTGCTCATCCTGCTCGGCTGTCTGTTCTTCTCGGGGGTCAAGCTCCGGCTGTTCATCATCCCGCTGATCCTCGGCGTCGTCGCCGTGCTCGCCTATGCGCTGTCCAGCGAGGATCGCATGCGGCGCATCACCGCGACGTGCGACAACATGGCGCTCTACTACACCGATTGCTACCAGTCGATCCACGGGATCTGGGGGATGGCGACCGGTGGCATCTTCGGTCTCGGTCTCGGCAACTCGCAGGAGAAGTACGGGTGGCTCCCTGCGGCGGGCAACGACTTCATCTTCGCCATCGTCGGCGAGGAGCTGGGACTGATCGGGTGCATCGTCGTTCTCGCCCTCTTCACGTTCTTCACGATCGGCGCGTTCCACATCATCCGCAAGACCTCCGACCCCTTCATCCGGGTGGCGGCCGGCGGCATCACCGTGTGGATCGTCGGCCAGGCCGTCATGAACGTCGGCGTCGTCATCGGCGTCTTCCCCGTCATGGGTGTCCCGCTCCCATTCATGTCGCAGGGCGGCACCGCTCTGCTCGCCGTGCTGATCGCGTGCGGTGTGCTGCTCGCATTCGCGCGCACGATCCCTGTGACCGAGAAGCGACCAGCTGAGCGGGGTAGGGTCACCAGGTGACTTCGTATCTCCTCGCCGGCGGTGGCACCGCCGGTCACGTCAATCCCCTGCTCGCGGTCGCCGATGGCCTCCGCGCCCGCGATCCCGAGGCCACCGTTCTCGTGCTCGGCACTGCCGAGGGGCTCGAATCCCGTCTGGTCCCTGCACGCGGCTACGAGCTCCTCATCGTCGACAAGGTGCCGTTCCCGCGCCGACCGAACAAGCAGGCGATGTCGTTCCCCGCACGGTTCCGTCGCGCCGTCTCCCAGGTGCGCGCCCATATCCGTCAGCACGGCATCGACGTGGTCGTCGGCTTCGGGGGATACGCTTCCGCGCCTGCGTATGTCGCCGCTCGCCGTGAGCGCGTGCCGTTCGTCGTGCACGAGGCCAATGCCAAGCCGGGGTTGGCGAACGTGCTCGGTGCGCGGCGGGCAGCTGCCGTCGGCGTCGCGTTCGAGGGGACCCCGCTTCGTGGTGGCGAGGTCGTCGGCATGCCTCTGCGCCAAGAGGTCATCGCTCTGGACCGCGCGGCGTCGCGCGCTGAAGCGGCGGACTACTTCGGTCTCGACCCCGAACGGCCCGTCCTCCTGGTCTTCGGCGGCTCGCTGGGCGCGCAGCGACTCAATGAGGCGCTCGCTGATTCATGGCGAGACGTCCTCGACGCCGGATGGCAGCTGCTGCACGTGACCGGTGAGCGCAGTGATCTGGCAGATCCCGGTACGGACGGCTACGTGCTGCGCCGCTACGTCGACCGCATGGATCTTGCCTTCGCCGTCGCGGATCTGATCGTCTCCCGTTCCGGTGCGGCGACCGTGAGCGAGGTGAGCGCGCTGGGGATACCCGCGCTCTACGTCCCGTACTCCGTGGGAAACGGCGAGCAGCGCCTGAACGCCGCATCGGCCGTCGCTGCCGGAGCTGCCGAGCTGCTCGACGATGCGACCTTCGACGGCGATGCCGTGCGGCGCATCGTGGTGCCGCTGCTCGAAGACCGGGCGCGGATCGCGGAGATGGCTGCCGCTGCCCAGACGGCCGGAACCCGCGCAGGAACCGAGAACGTCATCACCCTCATCGACCGTGCACTCGCGGCTGCCTGACGCGTCCACGAAGCGGAAGAAAAGTAGACTGAAGCGGACATGATCAGACCCGACCTCTCCCTCCCCATTCCCGAGACGATCACCTCCGCGCACTTCATCGGCATCGGTGGATCCGGGATGAGCGGACTCGCCAAGATGTTCCTCGACGCGGGCATCCGCGTGTCCGGCAGCGACCGCGCAGACAGCGACAACCTGCGGGCGCTGGCCGCCGCGGGGGCGACGGTCCACGTCGGTCATGATGCCGCCCACCTCGGTGATGCCGACACGGTCGTGCACACCGGCGCCATCTGGCCGGAGAACCCCGAGTTCGTCACCGCCAAGGAGCGGGGCCTCCACGTCATCCACCGGTCCCAGGCTCTGCACTGGCTGATCGGCACGCGGCGCCTCGTCTCGGTGGCGGGTGCGCACGGCAAGACCACCTCGACGGGCATGATCGTCACGGCGTTGCGCGACCTCGACGCCGACCCGCACTTCGTCAACGGCGGCGTGATCGAGCAGCTCGGCGTGTCCAGCGCCACCGGGAGCGGCGACCTCTTCGTCATCGAGGCAGACGAGTCCGATGGCACCTTCCTCCTGTACGACACGGCTGTGGCGCTCATCACGAACGTCGACCCCGACCACCTCGACCACTACGGCTCCGACGAAGCCTTCCATCAGGCGTTCGTGCAGTTCGCGGACGCCGCGACCGAGGCCGTGGTGATCTCGAGCGACGACGCCGGCGCACTGCGCGTCGGTGCGGGCCTGTCGCACCCGAACGTGCTCACCTTCGGGCAGGCAGACGGCGCGGATGTGCGCGTCACCGACATCGTGGCTGCGGGACCGGTCGCCGCCACGCTGACGCACGGCGACGAGCACGCCCGGATGCAGCTCGCCGTCCCCGGCATCCACAACGCGATCAATGCGGCCGGCGCCGTCGCCGTTCTACGCGCCCTCGGCTATCCGCTCGCCGACGCCGTTCGCGCGGTGGAGGGCTTCGCCGGTACGGTGCGTCGCCTCGAGCAGCACGGCGTCGAGCGTGGGGTCACCGTGTACGACGACTACTCGCACCACCCCACGGAGGTGCGAGCAGCGCTCGAAGCCATGCGCAGCATCGCCGGGTCCGGTCGGATCATCGCGATCCAGCAGCCTCACACCTACTCGCGCACGCAGCACATGTACCAGGAGTTCGCCGACGTCCTGGAGCAGTTCGCCGACCACACCGTGATGCTCGACGTCTACGGGGCCAGGGAAGACCCCGTGCCCGGTGTCACGGGCGAGCTCGTCAGCGGTGCGTTCCGTGACCCGTCGCGCGTCCACTATGTCGCAGACTGGCAGCAGGCCGCCGACTACACCGCCTCGGTCGCGCGAGACGGCGACTTCGTCGTCACGCTCGGGTGCGGCAACGTCTACCAGATCATCCCGCAGGTCCTGGACTCTCTGCGCCGGACCGACGAGGAGTAGCCGATGCGCCGGCCCGCACCGCTTCCGACCAGCCCGGAGTCTCCGGACGAGAAGGACGCCGCGCCGGAGGAGAGGTCCCGTCGGCGGCGACGCGATCCCGGAGCCGGTCAGGACACTCCGTCGACTCCTGACCCGGCACCCGGCGAGGAGCCGGACAGCACCTCGGTCGGCGACCCGCAGCAGACGTCGACGATGGATGTCTGGCGCGCGGCACGTGCGCGTCGGAAGGCTCTTCGTGCGGAGATCCGGCGTTTCACGCAGAGGTCGCGGCGGCGGAGGATCGTCTGGTTGAGCAGCATCGGCGCCGCACTGCTGCTGGTCGGGGGCAGCGTCGCCGCAGCGTACAGTCCGCTGTTCGCCGTGCAGAAGATCACCGTCGAAGGTGCCACGAGTCTCGATCCCGCCGCGATCGAGGCGGCACTGGGGGATCAGCTCGGCACTCCACTCGCACTGGTCGACTCCAGCAAGGTGAAGGCCGCGTTGCTGGGCTTCCCTCTCATCGAGACCTACGCCCTCGAAGCGCGCCCGCCGCATGACCTCACCGTGCGGATAGTCGAGCGCACTCCCGTCGGCGTGCTCCGCTCCGACGCCGGTTACACACTGGTGGACGCCGCCGGCGTGGTCCTTTCGACCACCTCCGATCAGCCGGCAGGGCAGCCGGTGCTCGACGTCGTCGGGGGTGTCGAATCGGCGGCGTTCCGGAGCGCTGGCCTCGTCGTGCGCACCCTTCCCGCGGACGTCCGCGCCGCTCTGACCGGTGTCCGCGCGACGACGGCGGACGACGTGACCCTCACCCTCAACGGCGGGCTGACGGTGGTCTGGGGGAGCGCGGAGGAGTCGACGCTGAAGGCCGTCGTGCTCTCGAAGACGATGGCGGCGAATCCGGCGGCGGGCTCGATCGACGTGACGTCTCCCGAAGTCGCCGTCGTCGGCTGAGCGCTTTCGTCGGGAATGGGGCGACACGCCCGTGTCTTCGCGCGTGCACGGCCGGGCGGCGCTTACCTTCGATCAAAGAGAACGCAATACCGGGAAATACTTTACACCTCTAGTTGAGGTTTAAGGTTCACCCACTTCCAGGCTCGAATAATCGGAGGCCGGCCATGAGCCAGAACCAGAACTACCTCGCCGTGATCAAGGTCGTCGGCGTCGGCGGTGGCGGCGTCAACGCCGTGAACCGCATGATCGATCTCGGCCTCCGCGGAGTCGAGTTCATCGCCGTGAACACCGATGCGCAGGCGCTGCTCATGAGCGACGCCGACGTCAAGCTCGACGTCGGTCGTGAACTCACCCGCGGTCTCGGTGCAGGTGCCGATCCCGAGGTGGGGCGTCGTGCCGCCGAGGACCACGCCGAGGAGATCGAGCAGGCGCTGACCGGGGCCGACATGGTCTTCGTGACGGCGGGAGAGGGTGGCGGTACCGGAACCGGCGGGGCGCCCGTCGTGGCACGCATCGCGAAGTCCATCGGCGCCCTCACCATCGGTGTCGTGACCAAGCCGTTCTCCTTCGAGGGTCGCCGTCGCCAGAGCCAGGCTGAGGCCGGCGTCTCCAAGCTCAAGGAAGAGGTCGACACCCTCATCGTGGTGCCGAACGACCGTCTCCTCGAGATCAGCGACCGCGGTATCTCGATGATCGAGGCGTTCGCCACGGCCGACCAGGTACTCCTCGCCGGTGTGCAGGGCATCACGGATCTCATCACGACCCCCGGTCTCATCAACCTCGACTTCGCCGACGTCAAGTCCGTGATGCAGGGAGCAGGCTCCGCGCTCATGGGCATCGGCTCCGCTCGCGGTGCAGATCGCGCGATCAAGGCCGCAGAGCTGGCTGTGGAGTCCCCGCTCCTCGAAGCGAGCATCGAGGGTGCGCACGGCGTTCTGCTGTCGATCCAGGGTGGTTCCAACCTCGGTATCTTCGAGATCCATGACGCGGCAGACCTCGTCAAGGAAGCCGCTCACCCCGAGGCAAACATCATCTTCGGTACCGTCATCGACGACACGCTCGGCGACGAGGTGCGCGTGACCGTGATCGCAGCAGGCTTCGACGGCGGTGAGCCCTCGCTGCGGCTGGACCCGATGGTCGTCTCCCGGCCCTCGACGACTCCGCTCCCCGAGGTGGCGCTCGACGAGGAGACGGACAACAAGCCTGAGCCGGTCAAGCCCGAGCCGGTCCAGCAGCGCGTTCCGACCACCAGCATCGAGCCGGCTTTCGCGGACGACGACATCGACATCCCTGAATTCCTGAAGTGACCTCTCCGGTCGACGGCCCAGGGCTCGCACCTCTGGCTACGCGGCTGTCGGCGATCGATGACAGGATCGCCGCAGCCGCGCAAGCCGTGGGACGCAATCACGACGAGATCACCAGGATCGTGGTGACGAAGTTCCATCCGGCGTCGCTGGTGCGTGATCTGCACGAGCTCGGAGTGCGCGACGTCGGCGAGAACCGTCAGCAGGAGCTGTCGGCGAAGGAGAGCGAGCTCACCGAGCTGGATCTGCGATGGCATTTCATCGGCCAGGGCCAGACCAACAAGGCGAGTGCGATCCGACGGAGCGCGTCAGTCGTGCATTCGGTCGATCGCGACCGCTTCGCCGACGCCCTGCACCGCGCGGCCGATGATGACGATCAGCTCGATGTGCTGGTGCAGATCAACCTCACCGACGATCCCGGCCGCGGGGGAGCGGCACCGGCGCAGGCGGTCGCTCTCGCGGAGCACGTCCTCTCGCTGCCGTCGTTGCGCCTGCGCGGCGTGATGGCGGTGGCGCCGCTCGACGAGGAGCCTGCCTCCGCCTTCGCACGATTGCACGGCATCGCGGAGAGCGTCCGTGCGATCGACCCTTCGGCATCGTGGATCTCTGCCGGGATGACGGGGGACTTCGTCGAGGCGATCGCCGCCGGCGCGACACACCTGCGGATCGGTTCCGCAATCACCGGCCCCCGGCCTGACCGGGGTTAACCTGTGAACAGACCAGCCCGACACGTTCGAACCGGAGGACACGATGGGTAACCCACTGAAGAAGACCATGGTGTATCTCGGCCTCGCCGACGAGGAAGAGGTCTACGAAGAAGAAGCGCAGGCGCCCGCCCGCGCTCACCGCGAACGCGATCGTGACCGCGAGGAGCCGGCACCGGCCCCCGTCACGCCGCTTCGCCGCCCCGTCGCCGTCCGCCAGCCGTCTGCAGGAGCCGTGAACGAGATCCTCACCGTCCACCCGAAGCAGTACCGTGACGCCCAGTTGATCGCGGAGAGCTTCCGCGAGGGTGTCCCGGTCATCATCAACCTCTCGCAGATGAGCGATGCCGATGCGCGTCGCCTCATCGACTTCGCGAGTGGGCTCTCGCTCGGCCTCTACGGCCGGATCGAGCGCGTGACCTCGAAGGTGTTCCTGCTGTCGCCGGAGAACATCGCGGTCTCGGGTCACGGGGGCATCGCACACGCAGACGCCGAGTCTGCGAGCTTCGATCAGTCGTAGCCCGTGCAGCTGGTCTCGGTCCTCGCGAGCATCGTTCATCTGGTGCTCCTCCTGTACGTCATCGTGCTCTTCGCGCGGCTGATCCTGGACTACATCCCGATGTTCAATCGGGAATGGAGGCCCAAGGGCTTCGGCCTCGTCGCCGCCGAGGCGGTCTACACGCTCACCGATCCCCCCATCCGGTTCTTCCGACGGATCATCCCACCGCTGCGGATCGGCTCGCTGTCGCTCGACTTCGGGTTCGCACTCACACTGCTGATCGTCCTGATCCTGATGAACATCGTCCGACTGTTCGTCCGCTGAATCACCGGCGTGTCCCGTGTTCCGGCTGCGGTGAGTTCCCGCTCTCTGAGTGTCGTGACATCGCGGCACCGATGCGCGGGGGCTATGCTGGCACCCAGGTGCGCGCCCCGGGTTCGCGCCACATCACGACCACGCCATACATCGATACTGGCAATCGAACTCATCGAAAGAGGAGCCACCCATGGCACTTACCCCGGATGACGTCGTCACCAAGCAGTTCCAGCACGTCCGCTTCAAGGACGGCTTCGACCCGGACGAGGTGGACGACTTCCTCGACGAGATCGTCATCGAGTGGCGCAAGGCTCTCGAGGAGAACGTCGAGCTGAAGGCCAAGCTGGCCGCGTACGAGTCCGGTGCTGCCCCTGAGGCCGCCGCTCCCGC
>NZ_LSJW01000312.1:0-24453 GCF_001557335.1 Microbacterium sp. CCH5-D1 | reverse complement strand
ACCACACCTCGCGCTGCTGGTGCCCCGAGTCGGCCCGCCACTTCCGCCGCTGGCTGCAGAACCGCTACGGCGACCTCGACGGGCTGAACGAGGCCTGGGGCGTGAACGTGTGGGGTCAGCGCTACACCTCATGGGAGCACATCGAGACGCCGAAGAAGGCTCCGGGCCCGGTCAACCCCACCAAGCTGCTCGACTTCGAGCGCTTCTCGTCGGATGCGCTGCTGGAGCTGTTCCAGGTGGAGATCGACGTGCTGCGCGAGGTCACGCCCGACATCGCGGTGACCACGAACTTCATGAGCATGTTCCGCGATCTGGACTACTGGGACTTCGCCGCCGTCGAAGACGTCGTGACCGATGACGCCTACCCGGAGCCGGCCGACCCGACCTCGCACGTCGGCGCCGCCCTCAACTACGGACTGATGCGCTCGCTCAAGGACGGACAGCCGTGGCTGCTGCTGGAGTCCTCGGCCAGTGCGACCAGCTGGCGCGACGTGAACGTGCCCAAGGCTCCTGGCAAGATCCGCGTCGAGAGCCTGCAGGCCGTCGCCCACGGCTCCGACGCCGTGATGTTCTTCCAGTGGCGCCAGGCGAAGTACGGCCAGGAGAAGTTCCACTCCTCGATGCTCGGCCACAGGGGCGAGCGTTCGCGCAGCTTCCAGGAGACCAAGGCGCTGGGCAACGAGCTCAAGAAGCTCGAGCCGGTGCGCGGGACCCGCGTGCGCTCGAGCGTCGCCCTCGTCGTGGACTGGGACTCGTGGTGGGGCACCGGCGCTGCGGAATCGCTGCCCTCGCAGCGGTTGCAGTGGGCACAGCAGGCCCGCGCCTGGCACCGGGCGCTGTACACGCTCGGCCAGCCGGTGGATGCGGTGCGTGCGACGGGGCCGTTCGACCGCTACGACGTGGTCGTGGTGCCGAACCTCTACATCGTGGAGCAGCCGCAGGCCGACGCGCTGCAGGCGTTCGTCGAACGCGGAGGGCACCTCGTGGTCGGGCCGTTCTCGGGAGTGGTGGATGCCACCGAGAAGGTGCACGACGGCGGAGCGCCAGGACTGCTGCGCGATCTGCTCGGCATCGAGGTCGACGAGCAGTGGCCGATCGCCGACGGGCTGACCGAGAGCATCGACTTCGCGGGCGAGGTCCTGACGGTGCCTTCCTGGAGCGAATGGCTCGAAGCGGATGACGACGTCGAGGCGCGTGCCACGTATGCGAGTGGTGAGCTCGACGGCCTGCCGGCGGTGACCCGTCGCGCGGCGGGGGAAGGGTCGGCCTGGTACGTCAGTGCGATGTTCGAACCGGACGGTCTGCTCACGGTGTTCCGCGACGTCCTGCGCACCGCGGGCCTTCCCGCTCGCGAGCAGACGGACGTCGACGTCGAGGTCGTCACCCGAGCAGACGACGCCACCGACTACACGTTCTACCTGAATCATGGGCGCGCGCCGGTCGCGTTCGAGATCCCGTCGCCGGGCGTTGACCTGCTCACCGGCGTGCGTCATGCGGGCCGTCTGGAGCTCGGACGCTTCGGCGTCGCGGTGCTCGCCGCTCCCCGTGCCGACACCCTCTCTCTTGCCACCCTGACCCCGCCTTCGGGCGCTGATGATGTGAAGGAGGACGCATGACCACTCCGTTCGTGCATCCGTACATCCCCAACACCGCCCCCGAGTCGAGGGCGGCGATGCTCGAGGCCGTCGGCGCCGCGTCGGTCGACGAGTTCTACGCCGATGTGCCGGCGTCGCTGCGACTCGGCCGGGCGCTCGACTTGCCGGCACCGTTCGCGGCCGAGCAGGACCTCGCCCGTCACGTGCGCGGACTGCTCGCCAGGAACCGCTCGACCGAGGAACGACTGAGCTTCCTCGGCGCGGGCACCTACAACCACTACGTGCCCGCCGTGGTGGATGAGGTCATCGGCCGTAGCGAGTTCCTGACCGCCTATGCCGGCGAACCCTACGAGGACCACGGCCGCTTCCAGGCCCTGTTCCAGTACCAGTCGCTGATGGCGGAGCTGTTGGAGATGGACGTCGTGAACGTGCCGGTCTACGACGGCTACCAGGCGACGGCGACCGGTCTCACGATGTCGGGGCGTCTCACCGGCCGCGTGCGCGTGCTGGTCGTCAGCGACGTGCTGCCGGCGAAGCTCGCGAAGGTGCACGACTACGTGCGGGCCCACCTGACGCTCGAGCACGTGCCGCCCGTGAACGGCACGGCGGACGTGGAGGGGATCAGGACCGCACTCGGCGACGATGTCGCCGCCGTGTGGGTCGAGACGCCCAGTGCCACCGGCGCAGTGGAGGCGGCGCTGCAAGAGATCGCGGATGCCGCGCACGCTGCCGGCGCCGTGCTCGTGGTCGGCACCGATCCCATCGGCTACGGGGTGCTCACCCCGCCCTCGGTCTCCGGTGCCGACATCGTCACCGGAGACATCCAGTCCCTCGGCCTGCATCAGTGGTTCGGCGGAGCCCACGGTGGCTTCATCGCCGTGCACGACGACCCCGCTTTCGTGATGGAGATGCCCTCGCGCCTGTTCGGGCTCGCCACCACCGACGTGCCCGGCGAGTACGGCTTCGGCGACGTGGCCTACGACCGCACCTCGTTCGCACACCGTGAGGAGGGGAAGGAATGGGTCGGCACGGCCGCGGCCCTGTGGGGCATCGCCGCCGGTGTCTACCTGGCCCTCATGGGTCCCACCGGCATGGCAGAGCTCGGCGAGTTGCTGCTCGCCCGCACCCGGTACGCGCAGCAGGCCCTCGCCGCCGTTCCCGGTGTCTCTCTCGATGACGACGCCGTGCATCTGCGCGAATTCACGGTGACCCTTCCGGTGCCAGCGGCGGAGGTCGTCACGGCGCTCCGCGCCCGGGGCATCGAACCCGGCGTGGTCGTGGGCGAGCACCGCCTGCTCGTCTGCGTCACCGAACTGGTCTCCCAATCCGACATCGACATCCTGGCCGGCGCGCTTGCCGCAGTCGTCGCCCCCGAACTCGCAGAGGAGCAGAAGTGAGCCTCCCCGTCGCGCCCAAGCCGGCGCTCCGCCGATTCCAGCAGGCCCGCTGGGACGAGCCGATCATCTTCGAGCTGACCACGCCAGGTGAACGCGGCGTGCTGGTGTCGCAGGTCGAGCCGGGCGTGCGCGAGGTGGTGGGCGATGTGGTCGCCGCGCTGCCGGACTCCCTGCGTCGCCCGTCTCGTCCCGCGCTGCCCGAGATGGGGCAGATGCGGGTGCTCAAGCACTACCTGCGTCTGTCGCAGGAGAACCTCGGTGCCGATTTCAACGTCGACATCGGCCAGGGCACCTGCACCATGAAGTACGCCCCGAAGATCAACGACCAGCTCGCGAACACCCCGCAGCTCACCGCGATGCACCCGCACCAGGATCCGGCCGATGCGCAGGGCGTGCTCGAGATCGTCTGGCAGTTGGAACGGGTGCTCGCCGAGATCTCCGGCATGGACGAGGTGTCGCTGCACACGCAGGGCGGCTCGGCGGCGATCTGGTCGAACATCGCCATGATCCGGGCCTTCCATGAGGCGAACGGCGAAGGCGAGCAGCGCCGCGAGGTCATCACCACGATCTTCAGCCACCCCTCGAACGCGGCCGCGGCGAAGGCGGCAGGCTATGAGGTCATCACGGTCTACCCCGACGCCGAGGGCTATCCGTCGCTCGACGCGTTGAAGGCCGCCCTGTCGCCCCGCACCGCGGCGATCATGGTCACGAACCCGGAGGACACCGGCATCTACAACCCGGCGATCCGGGAGTGGGTCGACGCCGCGCACGCGGTCGGAGCCCTCGCCTCGTACGACCAGGCCAACGCGAACGGCATCCTCGGGGTCACGCGCGCCCGCGACGCCGGCTTCGACGTGTGCCACTTCAACCTGCACAAGACCTTCGGCACCCCGCACGGCTCCGGTGGACCCGGCTCTGGCGCGAACGCCGTGAGCGCGGCGCTCGCCCCGTTCCTGCCGGGACCGCGCGTGGTGCGGGCGGATGACGGGACCTTCGGGGTGGTCGAGGCCGGAGAGCTGTCGATCGGCGCGGTCGGCCCGTTCTTCGGCGTCATCCCCGCGCTCGTGAAGGCCTACTCCTGGATCATGGCACTGGGGGCTCCGGGGCTGCTCGCCGCCGCGGAGACCGCCGTGCTGAACAACAACTACCTGATGGCTCGTGTGCTCGCGATCCCCGGGGCATCCGCGCCGTACGCCACCGGACGCCGCCGCATCGAGCAAGTGCGCTACTCGTGGGAGGAGCTGTATCAGGAGACCGGCATCTCGTCGGAGGAGATCGGCGTGCGCATGTCCGACTTCGGGATGCACTATTGGACGAGTCACCACCCCTACGTGGTGCCGCAGCCGTTCACGCTGGAGCCCACCGAGTCGTACTCCATGGCGGAGCTCGACGAGTATGCGGCGACCCTCGCCGAGGTGGCACGTGAGGCGCGAGAGACCCCCGAGGTGGTGCGCACCGCGCCGCACAACCAGACCGTGCACCACACGCACCATGACGATCTGGACGACCCGGAGCGGTGGGCGATCACCTGGCGCGCGTACCAGCGGAAGTACGCGGTGGAGCTGGCCGCACTGGCGGACTGACCGCGATGCTCGGACTCGTCGTCAACCCTGTCGCCGGAGTCGGAGGGCCCGCGGGGCTCGCCGGCTCCGATGGCACGGATGTGCAGCGCCTCGCCCTCGCGCGCGGTGCCCGTTCGCGCGTGCAGGAACGGGCGGTCCTCGCCCTGACGACGCTCGCCGAACGGCATCCGGGACTCGTGATCGCGACGGTGCCCGGTGCCATGGGCGCCGATGCGGTGCGCGCCGCAGGTCTCGTGCCGTGCGTCGTCGGGTGCGGCTCGAGCGATGCGGGCGTGACCGAGGCGGGTGTGACCGAGGTGACGGAGGCGGCGGATACCTCGCGTGCGGTCGCAGCGTTGGCCGCGGCGGGGGTCGATCTGATCCTCGTCGTGGGCGGCGACGGCACCCTGCGCGACGCGGTCACGGGGCTCGGCGCCGTGGCACATCCGTCGGGTGAAAAGCCCGATGGCGGAAGGTGCGACGACGGATCCGCGCTCGACGCCGAAAGCTGCCGACAGGCGCACGGTCTGCCGGCCGTGCTCGGAGTTCCGGCGGGCGTGAAGATGTACTCGCCCGTGTTCGCGGTCAGTCCGCGGGCGGCGGGATCGATCGCCGCGGACTGGATCGAGCACGACGGACTCCCGACCGAGGAGCGTGAGGTGCTCGACATCGACGAGGCCGCGATGCGGCGCGCCCGCGTCGACCCCACGCTGTACGGAATGCTCCGGGTGCCGCATCGTGCGGGCCGCACTCAGGCACGCAAGGCGCCGACGCCGGTCACCGAGGCGGCTGCGGTCGAAGCTGCGGCCCGCGGGGCTGTCTCCCGCATGCGACCGGGCGTGCGCTATCTGCTTGGCCCCGGCGGCACGACTGCGGAGATCGCTCGGCAGCTCGGCGTCGAAGGATCGCCACTCGGCGTCGACGTCGTTCTCGACGGTGCCGTCCTCGTCCACGGCGCGAGTGAGCAGGAGCTGCTCGCCCAGATCGCCGAGGGCCCGGCGCGGGCCGTCGTCACCGTGATCGGCGGGCAGGGGTTCCTGCTCGGGCGCGGCAACCAACAGCTCTCGGCACCCGTTCTTCGTGCGCTCGGCGACGACCCGCTCCTCGTCGTCGCCCCCGAGCAGAAGCTCATCGACCTGCAGGGTCGGCCGCTCCTCGTCGACACCGGCGACCCGGAACTCGATGCGAGACTCGCCGGGCATGTCCGCATCATCACCGGCGTCGGCACCACGAGTCTCTATGCCGTGACCGCACCCGAACTCTCCCTCACCTGACACATCCCGACCCCGACAGACCCGTCTGCACGTACCCGAAAGGACACCCCATGCGTCTCGAGAACAAGAAGGCCATCGTCACCGGCGGTGCCGGCGGCATCGGTCGCGCCACGTCACTCGCACTCGCTGCCGAGGGCGCGGCGGTCGCCGTCGTCGACCTGAACACGGAGGCGGCCGAAGCCGTCGCGGAGGAGATCCGTGCGGCCGGTGGCATGGCCATCGCGATCGCGGCGGATGTGGCGAGCGAGTCCGACATCGAACGGGTGATCGCCACGTCGGTGGCCGAACTCGGCGGAGTGAACGTCGTCTTCAACAACGCCGGGATCATCCGTCGCACCACCGCCGTCGAGACGACCGTCGAGGAGTGGGACCGCGTGTTCGGCGTGAACGTGCGCTCGATCTTCCTGATGTGCAAGCACATCGTTCCGGTCATGGAGGCTGCGGGTGGAGGCTCGATCATCAACACCGGGTCGGGCTGGGGCCTCAAGGGCGGTGGCCAGGCCATCTCCTACTGCGCCTCGAAGGGCGCGGTCGTGAACATGACGCGCGCGCTCGCGATCGACCACGGTCCCGCCGGCATCCGCGTGAACTCGGTCAACCCCGGCGATGTGAACACCGGGATGCTGCGGGAGGAAGCGCGTCAGCTGGCGCAGGACACCAACGCGTTCCTCGCCGAAGCCGCCGATCGCCCGCTGCGCCGCATGGGCGAGCCGAGCGAGGTCGCACAGGCGGTGGTCTGGCTGGCGAGCGACGACTCCTCGTACGTCACCGGCTCGGCCCTCGTCGTGGACGGCGGCGGGATCGCCTAGCCCTGTCCGTCGGCCTTCATCTGGATCAGCTGGATCAGGTTGCCGCACGTGTCGTCGAGAACCGCGACCCAGGCGGCACCGATGTCGGTCGGCGGCTGGGTGAACACGACGCCGAGCCCGGTCAGGCGTGCGTGTTCGGCGGCGAGGTCGTCGACGGCGAACTGCGCGAGTGGGATGCCGTCTTCGACGAGCGCGTCGCGGTAGGGCTTGACCGCGGGGTGCCCCGAAGGCTCGAGCAGGAGCTCGGGTCCGCCGGGCGCTTCGGGCGAGGTCACCGTGAGCCAGGCGGCATCGCCGAGGGGGATGTCATGGTGCTTCGTGAAGCCGAGCACGTCGGTGTAGAAGGAGAGGGCCTTGCGCTGGTCATCGACGAAGATGCTGGTCAGTTCGATTCTCATGGGGTGCTCCGTGTGGTCGGCCACCGCTCGGCGATGCGGGCGATGGGTTCCGGATGGAAGAAGTGGAACTTGGAACGGCCTTGTCGTTCCGTGGAGATCAGTCCGGCGGATTCGAGTACCGCGAGGTGCTGGGAGACCGCCTGCCGGGTCAGCGTCACACCGTGCTGCATCGTCAACGTCGAGCAGATCTCGAAGAGCGTCTGTCCGTCCCGCCGCGACAGCTCATCGAGGATGAGTCGCCTCGTCTCGTCGTCGAGCGCGTGGAACAGATCGGCCATGGGATCACGATAGGCAAGTGGATGCTTGCATATCAAGCCTGTCCCAGGACACTCGCGTAAAATCGGGACAATGACCGACGCCCCCTCCGACGCTGCACCCGACCTCGGACCGGGCGTCGACCCCGAAGATCTCGCCACCACGCTGCGCGTGCTGCGCGAGCTGCACCGGATCGACAACGAGCACCCCGATTTCATCGCGGTACGCCAGGCCACCGCGGCGATGTTCAAAGACGTGAAGCGGGTGCGCCGCAAGCAGATCCGTGACGCGATCGCCGAGGCCGACAAGGCCGTGGTGGCCCGCACCGCCACGGGTGCCCCCGACCGCATCGACGATGAGACCCGTGGCAACGATCTCGCCACCAGCGTCGTCGACGCCCCGATCGCTGGCGAGCTGCTGAAGCCCCGCAACTGCTACATCTGCAAGCAGCCGTACACACAGGTCGACGCTTTCTACCACCAGCTCTGCCCGGACTGCGCCCGCTTCAGCCACGGCAAGCGCAACGCCCGCACCGACCTCACCGGCAAGCGCGCCCTGCTCACGGGTGGCCGCGCGAAGATCGGCATGCACATCGCGCTGCGGCTGCTGCGTGACGGCGCGCACACCACGATCACGACCCGCTTCCCGCGCGACGCCGTGCGACGCTTCTCGGCCCTGCCCGACTCGGCCGACTGGCTGCACCGCCTGCGCGTGGTCGGCATCGACCTGCGCGACCCTGCTCAGGTGATCGGCCTGGCGGACTCGGTCGCCGCTCAGGGCCCGCTCGACATCCTCATCAACAACGCCGCACAGACCGTACGCCGCTCGCCGGGTGCTTACTCCCTGTTGGCGGATGCCGAGCTGCAGCCCCTCCCCGACGGGCCCCTGCCCGAGATGGAGACCTTCGGGCACACGGCCGACCCGCACCCGCAGGCGCTGCAGGCCTCGGTCGATGCGCATCCGCTGCTCTCGGTCGCGGCCCTCGGCGGCACGGTCGCCGAGCAGGGTGGTCAGGCACTCACGGCCGAAGATCTCGCGCGCCTCGCGATGGCGCCCGGATCGTCGTCGCTCGAGAAGCATGCCGACGGCACCGCGATCGACGCCGGCGGCCTCGTGCCCGACGTGAACCGCGTCAACAGCTGGGTGCAGTCGATCGAGCAGGTCGATCCGCTCGAGATGCTCGAGGTGCAGCTCGCGAACACGACAGCGCCGTTCCTGCTGATCAGCCGTCTGCGTGCGTCGATGGCGGCATCCGATTCCCGTCGCAAGTACGTCGTGAACGTCTCGGCCATGGAGGGCCAGTTCTCTCGTCGCTACAAGGGGCCTGGCCACCCGCACACGAACATGGCCAAGGCCGCGCTCAACATGCTCACGCGCACGAGCGCGGGCGAGATGCTCGAGAAGGACGGCATCCTGATGACCGCCGTCGACACCGGATGGATCACCGACGAGCGCCCGCACTACACGAAGGTGCGCCTCGCCGAGGAGGGCTTCCACGCCCCGCTCGACCTGGTCGACGGTGCCGCCCGCGTGTACGACCCGATCGTGCGCGGTGAGGCCGGGGAGGACATCCACGGCGTGTTCCTGAAGGACTACGAGCCCAGCCCCTGGTGAGCGGATCGGATGCCGCAAGAATCGTCAATCCGTCGGCGGCATCCTGATCTCATGAGGATCACACAGCAGCAGTTCCGCGTCGCAGGGATCCCCCTGCGCACGAACAACCGCGAGGCGATGGAGACCATCCCGCCGCACTGGGCCGCATTCGTCGAGGCAGATGTGGCGGGGAGGCTCGGTGCAGGCGGAGACGTCTACGCGGTGTACACCGAGCACGAGCACGCCGGAGTCGACAACCTCGGCGACTACACGCTCGTGATCGGGCATCGGGTGCCAGAGGGCGTGGCTGCTTCGGACGGCCTGGTCGTCGTCACCGTGCCCGCATCGGAGCGCGAGGTGATCATCCTCGAACCGGGCAGACCCGACCTCGTCGCCGAGGCGTGGCAGCGCATCTGGGAGCGGGGCGATCTCGACCTCAGCTACCTCGCCGACGTGGAGCGCTACGGCCAGGACGGGGCGATCGAGATCTCGCTGGGGCTACGCTCGGCATCGTGAAGGCCGCGCAGTACCAGCAGCAGCTCGACGACGTCACCGAGTACATCTACCGGCACCTCGATGACGATCTCGACTTGAGCATCCTCGCCGAGGTCGCTCGATTCTCGCCGTATCACTGGCACCGCATCTACCGTGCGGTGCGCGGCGAGACAGCTGCTCAGACCGTGCTGCGGTTGCGCCTGGAGCGCGCGGCTTCCCTGCTGGTCGAGACCGGCTTGCCGATCACCCGCATCGCGCGCCGTGCCGGGTTCTCCACCGTCGAGACGTTCAGCCGGGCGCTGTCCCGTGGATACGGGATGCCGCCGGCGAGGTTCAGGGAGGCTGGGGCGCACGCGGCGTTCCAGCGCCCTGGCGGCGAGCTGCTCGAGTCGCACCCCGTGGAGATTCGCGAGACGGGCCCCGTTGTGCTCGCAGTCTCGCCCCACCGTGGTCCGTACCTCGAGATCGGCCGCGCGTTCGCACGTGTGCGCGACCGGTTCCCGCAAGGAGGGCGCATGGTCGCGGTCTACGAGGATGATCCGGATGCCGTCCCCGCGCGGAGTCTGCGCTCTGCTGCCGGGGTCGTGATCACCGATGCCGCCGACGCACCGGAATCACTCGAGGTGCGAACCATCCCCGCGGGACGTCATGCGGTGCTGGAGTACTCCGGGCCGTACTCGTCGATGCATCGGGCGTATCGGTGGCTCTACGGCAGGTGGCTGCCGGCCTCCGGAGAGGTGCCGCGAGATCACCCCGTGTTCGAGGAGTACCTGAGCGATCCCGCAACCGCGGCGCCGACCGATTCCGTCACCGAGATCTGGCTGCCCCTGGCGTGAGGGGCGCGGCCTGCAAAGACGTCAGTGAGCGCGCTCGGCGAGGTTCGCCGAGGCCCACTGCCCCAGCTGGTTCAGGATCGGCAGGAGTCCTTCCCCCGCTGGCGTGAGCGCGTACGACACGGTCACCGGCGGGCCGGCCTCGACCGTGCGCGCGACGAGTCCGGCGTCGGCGAGTTCGGCCAGGCGATCGGAGAGCACGGTGTCGCTGATGCCGTCAACGGCGCGGCGCAGCGAGACGAAGGTCATGGGTCCGCCCCCGAGCGACGACACGATCATGCCGTTCCACCGCTTCCCGAGCACGCTGAAGGCCAGTGTGACGGCGGCGTCGCACACCTGACGCCCTTCGTCGGTCCCGGACATCCCCCCATCCTACCCGTGCTACGTTAACCGATGTCGCTAAGAAAAACAGAGCGACTACGAAAACGAGAGGTAGGCCCATGTCCCTGTTCCGCCTGGATGCCAGCATCCTTCCCGCGTCGTCCGCCAGCCGTGCGCTCGCCGACATCGTCGAGGCCGAGTGGACCGCGTCGCACCCCGATTCGACCGTCTTCCGTCGCGATCTGGCGAGCGACCCCGTGCCCGCGACCGCGTGGGCGGATGCCGTGACGGGTGGATTCGTCGACGAGGCCCAGCGGACCCCTGCGCAGAACGAGGCTCGCGCCCTCGCGACGCAGTTCGCCGACGAGCTCATCGGCGCCGACGCTCTGCTGTTCGCGGTGCCGCTCTACAACTACGGCGTCTCGCAGCACTTCAAGACCTGGTTCGATCTCGCCTACACCGACGCACGCATCGATCCGACCGGCACCGCGTTGAACGGCAAGCCGGCGACCCTGGTCACCGTGCTCGGCGGCAACTACGCGCCCGGTTCGCCCAAGGAGGGCTGGGACCACTCGACCGGCTGGCTGCGACGCGTGCTCGAAGACGTCTGGGGTCTCGATCTGCGCGTCGTGCAGCGTCCGTTCACGCTGGTCGGCGTCAACCCGGCGCTCGACGCGTTCGCCGACACCGCGCGCGACCTCAAGGAGAACGCCGAAGCCGACGCCCGCACCTACGGCCGCGAGCTCGCCGCGACACGCGACCCGCGGGTGGCCTGAGCCCCGTCTTCGAATCGCGCAAATGGTTCCTTCTGGGCCCCGCATCCGACCGTTTGCGCGATTCGAAACACCTGCGGACAGTCAGCCGGGAAGGCCCGTCGGGTAGGGGTGCGGCAGCCACACGGTCACGATCAGACCGCCGTCCGTCCGTGGGGTGAGGACGAGCGTGCCGTTGTGCGCCTGCGTGATGCGGTCGACGATCGCAAGGCCGAGCCCCGCCCCCGCATGGTCGTCGCCGCGGGTGCGCTCCGCCCCGCGCTGGAACGGTTCGACAAGGGTGGCGACCTGATGCGCAGGCAACTGTTCACCGGTGTTCTCCACGACCAGCGCGACCGCGTGCGGCATCGAGTGCGTGCGCACGGCAACGGCCCCGCCGGTCGGGAGGTTGTGCACGATCGCGTTGAGGACGAGGTTCATGACCAGCTGCGGTAGCAGCGCCGCCGACCCGAGCACCGACGCGGGGACGCCGCCGACCTCCAGTGCGACTCCTCGACGGTCGGCGAGGGGAACCAGCGCCTCGACGGCCTCCTCGGCGAGAAGGGAGAGATCGACGATCTCGCGCGGGAACGTCCGGCGATCCGCCCGGCTCAGCAGCAGCAGCGCCTCCGTGAGGTCGATCGCACGCGTGTTCACCCGCTGCAGTCGGGCGATCAGCTCGTCCACGTCGCGGTCCGGGTCGTCACGGGCGACCTCGAGCAGCGCCTGCGAGATCGCGAGGGGAGTGCGCAGCTCGTGCGAGGCGTTCGCGGCGAACCGCTGCTGCTCGGCGACGTGCGCTTCGAGCTGCTCGAGCATGGAGTCGAAGACATCGGCCAGATCGCGGAACTCGTCGCGAGGGCCGGGCAGCGCGATCCGGTGCGAGAGCGAGCCCTGCGCCGCCAGTCGCGCAGCGTCGCCGATGCGTTCCAGAGGTGCCAGCATGCGTCCGGCCAGCAGCCATCCGCCGCCGAGCCCGATGGCCAGCAGTGCCACCATGACCGTCGAGGCGACCGGCACGAACGCCCTGATCAGGTCGGAGCGGTTGGGAACGCGGATGTCCGCGGAGATCTGCACGTCGGGCACGTAGCGCAGCAGGTACAGGGCCACCGCGGCGAGCAGCAGCAGTCCGGAGACCACCACGATGCCCGCATAGCTGAGGGTGAGCTTGAGGCGAGCGCTCATCCCGCGGCGCCTAGGCATCGGCGTCCGTTCCGATCCGGTATCCGACACCCGGCACGGTGAGGATGATCCACGGCTCGCCCAGGCGTTTGCGCAGCGAGGAGACCGTGATGCGCACGGCGTTCGTGAACGGGTCGGCGTTCTCGTCCCAGGCGCGCTCGAGCAGCTCCTCCGCGCTGACGACACCGCCCTCGGCGTCGACGAGCACCTCCAGCACGGCGAACTGCTTGCGGGTGAGCGCCACGTAGCGGTCGTCGCGGTACACCTCCCGGCGGAACGGATCGAGGCGAAGGCCGGAGACCTCCAGCACGGGAGGTCGACTGCGCTGGCGGCGACGGTCGAGAGCACGCAGACGCAGCACCAGCTCGCGCATCTCGAACGGCTTGGTGAGGTAGTCGTCCGCACCGATCTCGAAGCCGCTCGCCTTGTCGTCGAGGCGGTCGGCTGCGGTGAGCATGAGGATGGGGATGCCGCTTCCCGACGCGACGATCCAGCGGGCGATGTCGTCGCCGGAGGGCCCGGGCACGTCGCGGTCGAGCACGGCGAGGTCGTAGGAGTTGATGCTCAGCAGCTCCAGCGCCGTGTCGCCGTGGCCCGCGATATCGGCCGCGATCGCCTCGAGGCGCAGCCCATCGCGGATCGCCTCGGCGAGGTAGGGCTCGTCCTCGACGATCAGCACACGCATGGCAGCGATCCTACGCACCCCGGCATATCGCGAGCATATGGAAAAGCGCATACGCCCTGGCAACCGGCTCCCTTCTTCACTGGGAGCATGAACACCAACAGCTCGTCCCTCCCGCTGCGGGCACGTCGTCGCCGTCGGGCCGCCGGCGTCGTGGTCGCGCTCGCCGCCGCCGTCATCCTGGCGTTCGCGGTGCAGCAGTCGTTGTCCGTGGCTTTCGCCGACACGGCGAAGACGCTCCCCACGCCCGTGCCGACCCCGGTGCCCGACGAGGTGCAGCCCGTCGACGTGCCGGGCGACGCCGACGGGGCGATCCGTGACGGGGATCAGCCCACGGTGTTCGATGTGGACCGCGTCGCGGTCGGCAACCTCGACCCCGCGCTGCTCGACGCCCTGCAGCGGGCGGCCTCGGATGCCGAGCGCGATGGCATCACGTTCCTGGTGAACAGCGGATGGCGCTCGCCGGGGCTGCAGGAACGGATGCTCCAGGACGCGATCGTCGATTACGGCTCGGAGGACGAAGCGCGGCGATGGGTGGCGACACCGCAGACGTCGGCGCACGTGTCTGGCGACGCCGTGGATGTCGGTCCGCTGCCCACGCTCGACTGGCTCGCCCAGCACGGCTCCGACTACGGACTGTGCCAGACCTACGCGAACGAGTCATGGCACTACGAGCTGCGCCCCGAGGCGATCGATCAGGGGTGCCCCGAGATGTATGCCGATCCCACCGAAGACCCGAGGATGCAGCGATGACCACCATGACCGCCCCTCGTCCCGCGATCGCCTCGCGCCTGCACGCGCCGACGCTGACCACGCTCCCCGACGCCGTCGCCGAGAACCTCCGGATCGTCAGGGCGGCGACTCCGGTGCCGATCATGGCCGTCGTGAAGGCCGACGGCTACGGACACGGTGCCGTCGTCGTGGCAACGGCTGCGGTCGCGGCGGGCGCCGAGTGGCTCGGGGTGACGCAGGTCGCCGAGGGTGTCGCACTCCGCGACGCCGGACTCGCGGTGCCCATCCTCGCCTGGCTGAACCCGGCGGGCATCGACGCCGAGGCAGCGGCGGAGCATCGTATCGACATCGCGGTGGGCTCCGCCGAAGAGCTTCGCCAGCTGAGTGCTGAGACGTCGGGCCCGGTCAGGGTGCACCTGCATCTGGACACCGGGATGGCCCGCGGCGGGTCTCCGCTGGACGAGTGGCCAGAGCTCTTCCGACTGGCGCGCGCCGGCAGAGGGCGGATCGAGGTCGTGGGGGTCATGGGTCATCTGCCGCGCGCCGACGAGGGCGATCCGGGCGCGAACGCCGCGGCCGTGCTGCGCATGCGGCAGGGCAGGGATGCGGTCCTGCGTGCCGGCCTCGGACCGGTGCTCGTGCATCTGGCGGCGACGTCCGGGGCGCTGACCGATCCCGCGACCCATTTCGGGATGGTGCGGATCGGCGCAGGACTCGTCGGGATCGACCCCTCGGAGACGACGCCACTGATCGGGGCTTCACGATGGACCGCGCCCGTCGTGCATGGGGCTCTCGCCCCGGCGGGCACGGCTGTCGGGTATGCGGGAACGCATGTCAGCCGTGCGGAGACGCACCTCGCGGTGGTGGGCGTCGGCTACGCGGATGGGATCCCGCGAGAGCTCGCGCCGGGCGCCGGCGTCGAGATTGGCGGCGTGCGGTATCCGATCGTCGGACGGGTGTCGATGGATCAGATCGTGGTGGACACGGGTGCCGCGCTGTTCCCGCGCGGCACGATCGCGACCGTGTTCGGGCCGGACGGGGGCGCGGTGCCCTCGGTGCAGGAGTGGGCGCGGTGGGCGGGGACGATCCCGCACACCATCGTCACCGGGATCGGAGCGCGAGTGCGGAGGAGCGCGGCATGACGAGGGTGCTGGTCATCGGGGGAGGGCAGAACGCCGAGCACGACGTGTCGTTGGCGTCGGCGGCCGCGGTCGGTGCAGCCCTGCGGCTGGGCGGTCACGAGGTGACGTGCGTGACCATCGATCGAGACGGCATCTGGCGCGTCGACGGGCGCCCGAACGGGGGATCCGCCGCCGAGTCGCTGGCGCTCGCGCTTCCGCTGCTCACTCGCACGGACGTGGTCTTCCCGGCCGTACACGGTGCGCTCGGCGAGGACGGGGCGCTGGCGGCTCTCTGCGCCCTCGCCGGAGTGCGCGTGGTGGGCTCGGGGCTGCGCGCCGGTGCGATCGGCATGGACAAATGGACGACGAAGCTGGTGGCGGACGCGGTGGGGATCGGCACCGCCCGCGGGCGGCTGATCACGGCGGACGACATCGGGGATGTGGAGTTCGACGGCGAGGTCGTGGTGAAACCGGTCTCGGCGGGGTCGAGCCACGGCGTGAGTCTCGTGACCCAGGAGGAGGATCTGCTCGCCGCGCTGCACGAGGCCGCGCGCTTCGACCGGCGCATCCTCGTCGAGGAGGTCGTCAGGGCGCGCGAGATCGACGTGGCCGTGCTGCGCGAGAAGGGGGGCATCCGGTGGGCGGCTCCGCCGCTGGAGATCCACGCGACCGGTCTCTTCGACACGGCGACGAAGTACGACGGAAGTGCGCGTTTCACGGTGCCGGCGCAGCTCGACGCGGGCGAGGCGGCGGCCCTCAAGCGCGCTGCGATCGCGATGTTCGACGCCCTGGGGTGCGACGGCGTCGCGCGGATGGACTTCTTCCTCACGGACAGGGGTCCCCTGCTGAACGAGGTGAACACGATGCCGGGGCTGACCGCGGCGTCGCAGGTGCCGCGGATGTTCGCCGCGGCGGGAGTGGATTACGTCGACCTGGTCGGCAGGCTCGTGCGCGCCGCGGGGTGAGAGGGAGCCGAGAAGGCATCGACAAGCGCGCCGAGGAGGCGGATGCTGGAGCCATGGCAGCTTTCACAGCGGACAACGCGTTCAGCGGATTCAGCGTCGATGACATCGACGCGGCGGAGGATTTCTACGGCGCGACGCTCGGGCTCGACGTCGAGCGCAACGCGATGGGTTTCCTCGACCTGCACCTGCCCCGTGGCGGCTCGATCCTCGTGTACTCGAAGCCGAACCACACCCCGGCGAGCTTCACGATCCTGAACTTCCCGGTGGCGGATGTCGACGCCGCCGTGGACGAGCTCATCGCCCGGGGCGTCCAGACGAAGATCTACAGCGACGAGGAGTTCCCCTCGGACGAGCGCGGCATCGTCCGCGGGAACGGGCGAGGGCCGGACATCGCGTGGTTCCGCGACCCCGCGGGCAACGTCCTCGCCGTCATGCAGGCCTAGCGCGGAGACTGCGCCCCCGGGAGCACAAGAGCTTCCCGGGGGTGCAGCCACGCGGGGGTGCGGGCGGAGGAAGTGATGCTCAGTCGAAGACGACGTCCGGGTGGAGGCCCTCGGCGATCAGCCGCACGGCCGAGACGTTCCCGAGTGTGCCGGGGAACAGGTCGGTCGACGGCACCGCGATCAGTCGACCGTCGCGCACGGCGGGCATGTCGGGGAACGTCGCGGCGAGGTAGGAGCGGACGGCCGCCTCGTGCGCGGGATCGGACACCGCGAAGACGATCGCGTCCGGTGCCTCTGACGCGAGCGACTCCGGGGTGATCTCGGCGGCGAAGAAGTCGGCGAACGCGGGATCGTCCGGCGTGAAGACGTTGTCGGCGCCGGCGCGCTTCAGGATGTCGTACTCGATGCCGGCACCGATCGCGGTGAGGGTCGTGCCCTCCACGAAGACCTGGGCGACGCGGGGGCGATCCTTGCCTTCGAGCGCCGCATCGACGGTCGCGAGCTCGGCCTTGGACGACTCGATCAGGTCGTTCGCCTCGTCCTCGACGTGGAAGATCTCGCCGAGGTTCTCGAGGTCGATGAAGAGGTCGTCGACCGTGCCCTCCATGCGCCGGTCGAAGCATCCGCCGGTCGCGGTGTACGCGGCGACGCCGGCCTCGGAGAGCTGCTCGATGCTGGCGAAGCCCTGCTCCGCGGTGAACTCGTAGGTGGTCGGCGAGTAGACGAAGTCGGGTTCGACGGCGAGCAGTTCCTCCCGGCTGGGCGGTGCGTCTCCGCCGATGACGGGCACATCGGCCGCGAGGTCTGCGACGTCGCTCGGCAGCTCGTCCGCGGTGGCCTGCGCCTGTCCGACGAGCGAATCGGCGAGGCCCAGGCGCAGCAGCAGCTCGGTCTGCGAGGGGTGCAGTCCGACGACGGCCGTCGGCGTGGCCGGGATCTCGACCGTGCGGCCGCAGTTCTCGATGCTGATCGCCTCTCCGGAGGAGGCGGGCGCTGCTCCCGTGGAGACTCCGCTCCCGCAGGCGGTGAGGGCGATCGCGCCGAGGCCGACGGAGACGGCGGCGAGCAGGCGGGTGGGTCGGGTACGTGGTGTCATTCTTCTTCTCCTAGGTGAGGGGTCGGTGTTGTCTGGGGTGGAAGGTCATCGCGCGTGCTCCCGTGTCGACCTCGACGGCGATGCGGGCGGTCACATGGAAGACCTCGTCGACGAGCGTGGGGGTGAGCACGGTGTCCGGAGCGCCGAAGGCGACGATCCTGCCCTCGTCGATCACCGCGACGTCATCGCAGAACGCGGCGGCGATGTTGAGATCGTGGAGGGCGGCGATCACGGTCGTGCCGAGTCCGCTCACCACACGCATGAGATCGAGCTGGTGCGCGATGTCGAGGTGGTTCGTCGGTTCATCCAGCACGAGGATCTCGCCGCTCTGCGCGAGGGCTCTGGCGAGCATCACCCGCTGGCGCTGACCGCCCGAGAGTCGACGCACCAGCCGGTCGCCGAGATCGTGCACGTCCGCGGTGCGCAGGGCCTGGTCGACGATGCGCTGATCCTCCGGGGTGTCCCGGCTGAACGGCGGACGGTGGGGTGAGCGGCCGACCAGCACCGTCTCGCGCACGGTCAGATCGAACTCGGACGGGGCGTCCTGGAGCATGACGGACACGGTGCGCGCGAGCGTACGCGGCGGCAGCTGCGAGACGTCGACCCCGTCGATCAGGACACGCCCCCGCTGCGGACGCTGACCCGTGAACAGGGTGCGCAGCAGGGTGGATTTGCCGCTGCCGTTCGGGCCGAGGAGCCCCACGATGCGGCCTGTGCCGACCTCGAGGTCGACCCCGTGCAGCACCGTGCGGCCACCGCGGGCGACACTCACGCCGTCGAAGTGCACGCTCATCGGTCGAACCCCGCCCGATCGCCTCCGCTGCGCATCAACCACAGGAAGAACGGAGCCCCGACGAAGGCGGTGAGGATGCCGAGCGGGATCTCGGTGGGCATCGCGACCGTCCGTGCGAGCAGGTCGGCGACCATCAGGAACAGTGCACCGCCGAGGATCGTGATGGGCAGCATCCGCCGATGGTCGGAGCCCACGAGGAGTCGGGCCATGTGCGGCACGACGAGCCCGACGAATCCGATGCCGCCGCTCACGGCGACGATCGCTCCGGTCAGCAGCGAGGCGAGCACGAGCAGCACGCCGCGCACCCGGGTCGTGCGCACTCCGACGGCCATCGCCGACTCGTCGCCCGCGAGCAGCGCGTTCATGGAGCGGGAGAGTCCGAACACCGCGATGCAGGCGATCGCGAGCGCGACCGCAGGGATCAAGAGCGTCGACATGTCGGCGGCCGACACGCTCCCGAGCAGGAAGAACATCACGCTCACGACGTTCTGGGCGTCGGTGGTGAGGGTGAGGTAGCTGGTCACCGCGCTCAGCAGGGCGCCCAGCGCGACCCCGGCGAGGATCATCCTGGTCGGGGACAGCTCTCCGCGGATGCGTGCGAGCATGGCCACCAGGAGGCAGGCGACCATAGCCCCCACGAACGCCGCACCGCTCATCGACAGACCGAGGAAGGTGGCACCGCCCGAGACGATCACCAGCACGGCGCCGACGCTCGCGCCCGAGGAGACGCCGAGGATGTAAGGCTCGGCGAGGGGATTGCGCACGACGGCCTGCATCATCGCTCCGGCGAGAGCCAGTCCCGCTCCCGAGAGTGCGGCCAGGAGCGACCGGGGCACCCGGAACTGCCACACGGCCTGGTCCTGCAGCGGGGTGAGCGTTCCGTCCGTCATCCAGGGCATGCCGGGGATCAGGTGGCCGATCACGATCTTGGCGGCATCGAGGGGGGAGACGGCGACGGGGCCGGTGGCTGCGGAGACCACGAGGACGAGAACGGCGAGCACGGCGATCGTCGTCACGGTCGGGCCTACCGGGAGCACCAGTCGACTTCCTCTGCGGGGCAGAGTGCGCTGTTCGCTCGGCTGCCGTCGGAAGGGCAGGCGTCTGGCGCGTCGTTCGGTGAGAACGGCCGTCGAATCGCTCATCGGGTGCCTCCGGTCGTGCTGCCTGACGCGATGCGCTTCGTGGCCGTGACCGTGACCGATGCTGCGAAGTCGAGCACTGCGAGGCCGAGGTCGTGCAGGGCGACGGACTCGTTCGCGCCGTGGCCTGCCCCCGCTGCCGTCCATGAGCGGGCCGAGCCGCCCGTTCGACGCAGCGACTCGACCATCCGATGCGTGTCGCGTGCGAGGACCCTGGTGTCTTCGCCGAGCACCACTCCCAGGTAGGAGGGGACCGGCGCACCGACCGGAAGCGACTCGGCGCGTGCGAGCGGAGACAGCGCGCCGAGCCGGGCACGGGACGCGGGTGTGCCGTCGTCGCCGAACTCTGCACGCCAGCTCGACCCGAGCGGATGATCGTCGAGGGCGAGCAGGTCGAGCGGGGCCGCTGTGGTCACGAACCCCGCGCACAGCTCCGGATGTTCGAGCGCGCACGCGGCGGCGACGACCCCGCCCAGCGAGGCCCCGGCGAGGACGAGCAGATCCGGGCGGGTGACACCGGCCGCGATGAGACCGCGGGCGACGTCGGCGAGGTCGGCGACCGTGCGGTGCTTGTGCTCGCCGTATCCTGCTTGGCGCCAGGCCTCACCGCGCTCGCCTCCGCCACGGAGCTGTGCGGAGGCGTAGGCACCTCCGAATCCGACCCATGCGGGCACGGTCGGTTCGAACACGGGCAGGTGCGGCACGCCGAAGCCGCCGTAGCAGGTGAGGATCAGCGGCAGCGGGCCCGTCGTCCCCGCGCCCGGGATCCCCTCCGCGGCACTCGGCGACGTCACGTGCACCGTGAGGGTCGCGCCGTCGCCGGCCGGGATGTCGTGGCGCACGGTGGTCGCGCGGGAGGAGGAGGGCGGCAGGATCGTGGTGCCGAGCTGTGCGCGCTCGACGATGCGGGGTGGCGTGAGGGGGCCTTCGACGCCCAGACGCAGTACGCCGTCGTCGACGCCGATCATCGTCGTGGTGAGCACATCGGCGTCGGAGGAGGCAGGTTCTGTGCGGCCGACCTCGATGCCGTCGTCGAGGTCGATGAGCACGCTCCGCCCTTCCGTGACGGCGAGCATCACCACCCGGTCGTCCTGCACCGCGACGTCGACGATCCGTACATCGGGGTCGTGCCAGTGCCAGGGCGCGCGGTCATCTGCCGCATCGGCTGCGGCGTCGATCAGCACGGCATCCAGACCCCGGTCATGCCATACGAGCACCCCGGTGCCGAGTCGCCAGGCGCGGAACAGCGCGGACCACCGTCCCAGCGGCGTCCCCGTCGCCCGGTCGGTCAGAGTGGTTCCCGCACCGGCGGAGCTGAGGGCGCGCAGGCCGCTCTCTCCTCCGGGGAACAGTCGCAGCCGGCCCTCGCTCGGCAGGGGAGCCACCTCTGTCTCGCCCGTCTCCACGTCGAGGGTCACGAGCCGGCGGTCGCGGCTGGCGACCACGTCGAGGCTCCGCGAATCGGCCGCCCAGAGCACGGTGTCGTAGCGGAGACGGATGTCGGGGTGGAGGCGCAGCGTGCCGGCGGCGACATCGACGAGGCCGAAGACGGCATTCTCGTCGGCGGTGGGTGCCCATTCCACCGCGATGCGGCTGCCGTCGGGGGAGGGGAAGATGCGATGGAGGTGGCCGTCCGGCTCGATCACGGTCGAGCCGTCGAGGCGATGGATGCCGCGGCGGCTGCGGTCGGCGGCCCGCCCCAGGGCGAAGCCGCCGACCGGGAGCCCCGGCCGACCGTGGCGTTCGGCGCGCGCGAGGGCATCGTCGAGCACGGCCCGATGCGCGCTCATCGGCCCACCAGGTCGTCGACGCGGTCGCCATCGGACGCCCAGAGCAGATGCCCGCCCTCGTCGAGCGGGGTGGGGAGCTCGACCGTCGAGATCTCGGTTCCGTCGAGGAGGAGGATCGTGCCGTCGCCACCGCTGGTGACCGCGATCGTGCCGCCGACGGGGTCGATCGCGATGGACCGGCGCTGCGCGGGGCGACCGTCGACGCCGTCCCACGGCAGCCGACCGGCGCGAGGGGGATGCGTCATCGCCGGGATCGGCACGACCCGGGAGACACGTGCCTCCTCGCGATCGATCACGAGCACCGCGTCTCCGTCGGGGTGGATGACCGAGACGGCCGCAACTCCCGCAGCCAGCGCGAACCGGAACGCGAGCCCCGGCGGCAGCGGCACGGCGCGGGAGGTTCCGGATGCGAGGTCGATCTCGACGAAGGTGTTCGTCCATTCCGGCCACGATCCCGGCGAGGCCGGACCCCCGCGCACGATCCCCGTCACCCGCCCGGTGTCACCGGCGAGACGCAGGTAGTACGCCCGTCCGTCGACGGGCCAGGGGACGATGCCGATGGCCCGGGGCGCACCGCCGTCGACGACGAAGCGCTCGAGGCCGCGGCTCGTCGCGATGCCGAGGATGCCGGAGGCGGGGTCGATCACGTCGCCGTGGCCGTCTGCGGCGAGGTCGGTGAGGAGGCCTCCGCGGAGTACCGGCGCGTGGGGGCCGACCGCGAGCGCCGCGGCGAGGGGGATCGTTTCGACGGCTCCCGGTTCGCGGTGACGGAGCACGATCGTCGGTTCGCCCGAGGCCTGGTCGGGAGCCACGACGACCCCGGGTTCGCCGACACGGGCGCGGAACCGCGTGGACGAGTCGGTCGCGAGATCCACGACGGTCACCAGGTCGCTCCAGGCTTCGTCGTTCATGCCGAGGCCGGAGGTGACGACCACGTGACGACCGGACGGGTCGCAGGCGAGGTGCTCGGCGGGGATGGCGATCGGGATGCGTCGTACGGTGCCGCCGCCGACGACCAGAGCGCCGCCGCGGTCGTCGGCGAACGCCCAGCGGTCGTTCGCGCCGGAGGGCAGGCGGAGGAATCCGGCGTGCTCGGCGAGCCAGCTGTCGGCCACCGCGACACGCCGGGAGTCGCCATGAATCTCGAAGACGGTCCCGGCCCGGTGATCAGCGGCGAGGAGGGGGAGGGAGGAAAGCATGTTCGCCAGACTAGTAGATATTGAGAATCATTATCAATTAGGGTCGATCTCGTCCCACCGTGGACCCGCCCCGCACACCGCGGGTCGGAAACTCACTGAAGGAGAACGAAATGGAAAAGCAGATCCTCGCCGAGATCGAAGAGTCCGAGCAGCTGGCGCACCTGTCGGCATCGCACTCCAACGCACTGGTCGAGAACCCCTTCGACTGATCGCGGATCCTTCCGCCGCGCTTTCGAGCGCACTCCAGTCCGGCCGGGCGTTCGCGCCCGGCCGGGCCCTTCACCGAGAGACTCCATGACTTCCGAATCCCGCATCCTGCCGCTCCCCGACTCGGGAGCCCATCTCGTCCTCGGCGCAGACGGTCGCCCCCGGATCCGCCTGCGCACCGGACGATTCGCCCTGATCGACGCACCACCCGCCGAGCTGTTCGACGCCCTCGAGACTCCGGACGGTGGTTCGGACGGTGCGGCCTCCGCGCTCCTCGACCGCCTGATGCTCGAGGTGCAGGAGCGCGAGTCGGTGGACGCGCTCCGCCGCTGGCCGGACGAGCGCCGCGACGTCTGCGTGCTGGGAGCAGGCGCGTTGGTCGACGGGCTCGAACGCGTCCTCCAGCCCTGGGGTGCGCGGGTCACCGTCCTCGATCCGGAGTCCGCACTGCCCGATGACACCTCCCTCGTCGTCGCCTACGCCGACGACGCGCTCGACCGCCGTCGGTGGTCCGACCTCGACATGCTTCCCCTGCAGGGTGTCGCCTGGCTGCGTGTGCACCGCGAGGGCGAGAGCATCCTGATCGATCCGCTCGCGCTCGACGAGCACGACCCGACCTCGGCCCAGGTATCAGCGCGACGGCTGGCCGCGAGCAGCGCGCCGGCTTCGACCGAGGCATGGCAGCAGTCCGGGCCTGCCCCGGCCACGCCCGTCGACGACGCGACCGCGGTGCTCGTGCTCGCCCGGCTGCTGCACGTGATCCTCACCTGGGCGCGAGCCGACGCCGACCTCGACCACCTGCGCACGACCCTGTGGAAGCTGGTGCCGTCGACCGGATCGGTCACCGAGCACACGGTGCTCCCCTTCCCCGCGGCACCGCCGAGGCTGCTCCGATGACCCCGCCGCGCGATGCCCGTCCTCATGTCGTCGTCGCCGATGACGGCGCCCTGCTGCGCGGATGGGCCTGGTCGCCCGCAGAGACGCGAGGCGTGGTGGTCATCCGCACTCCCTACGGGGCCTGGCGCCACGCCGACACCGCGCGGGCGTGGGTGAGGCGCGGCTACCGCTGCGTGATCCACGACGTGCGCGGCCGACACTCGTCCGACGGCGAATGGCACCCCTACCTCTCCGAGCGTGCAGACGGCCGCGCGGTGGTCGATGCCGTCGGGGCCGAGAGCCCCGGGCTGCCGCTCCTGCTCTCCGGCGGGTCGTATGCCGCCCACACCGCGCTCGAGGCGGCGAGGTCGGTCGACGTCGATGCACTCGTGCTCCTCGTTCCGGCTCTCGGGCTCGCCGAGACCGCGTGGGACGAGAACGGGCGACCATTCCTGCGAGACCGGATCGGGTGGTGGCACCAGCACGGTCGCGGGGCGCGTTCCCTTCCCCCGCTGAGCGATGAGGAGCTCGAGGCCAGGGTGGCGCGGGCATCCGAGGTCGGCGTGCACCGGGCCGCTGCGGAATGGGGGTGGTCGCGGGAGGTGCTCTCCGGCTGGCGTCGCCTGTGGTCAGCGCCCGCCGTCGATCTGCACCGTGCATACGGCGACCTCCGCGTACCCCTGCTGCTCATCCGCGGCGACCACGACTTCTTCTTCACGGATGCGGGCCGGCTCGCCGATGCCTGGCGTGGGCCGCTGCACCTGGTCGACGGGCCCTGGGGCCACCGGCTCGCCGCCGACATCGACGATGACGACGTCCGCTCCCGACTGCGCAGGGCGGGCGGCATCGGCGGGGTGCTGGACACCTGGCTCACCGAGACCGGTCTGCCGTCGGCGGGAACAGCGTCGGCATCCGAGCCCGCAGGCGTCGATCGGCATCCGACC
>NZ_LSJW01000311.1:0-2626 GCF_001557335.1 Microbacterium sp. CCH5-D1 | reverse complement strand
TCTCGCGATCGACCGCGACACCCGGCACGCGCAGCGCGTCGGCGGCGCGGCCGGAGGAGAGCAGGTCGAGGTAGCGCACCACGAATGCCGACGGTCCGTAGAACTGCTGGTAGAGCGTGGCTCCGCCTGCCCCGAGAGCGGCGACGAGCACGAGGCCGACGACGGCGAGCATCGCCAGGTCGACCCCCAGGCGCGCGCGCCGGGGCGCGCTCGCACGTGCCCGGTCCATGGCGTCAGTCTAGGAGGGCGTCCTGGGGGGACGCCGAGCGTCGGCGGCCGTGCGCGGATGCCGGGACGTAGCATGGACGAGCGCCCTGTCCGTCCGCTGCCCCTGTGAGAACCGTGTCCCTTCCCGCCCTGTCCGAGGAGCAGCAAGAGCTGTTCCGGCTCATCGAGGACACCGGTGAACACGTCTTCATCACCGGACGAGCCGGGACGGGCAAATCGACCCTCCTTCAGCACTTCGCCTGGAACACGAAGAAGCAGATCGCGATCTGCGCGCCGACCGGCGTCGCGGCGCTCAACGTCGAGGGGCAGACGATCCATTCGCTGTTCCGACTTCCGATCGGCCTGATCGGAGATGCGGACATCGATCAGAACGATGCGACCCGCCGCATCCTGAACGCGATCGAGACGCTCGTGATCGACGAGATCTCCATGGTCAATGCAGACCTGATGGACGCCATCGACCGCTCGCTGCGGCAGGCACGGGGCCGCAGGGGTGAGCCGTTCGGCGGCGTGCAGGTGGTCATGTTCGGCGACCCGTATCAGCTCGCTCCCGTGCCGCCGCGCGGCGACGAGGCCCGCTACGTGCAGGACCACTACCGCTCGTTCTGGTTCTTCGACGCGAAGGTGTGGGCGGGAGGTGGCGGTGGGACCGGCGAGTCGGATCAGGACGGCCTGTTCGCTGTCGACACGCGGGCGGAGCTGCACGTGCGCGAGCTCGTGCAGATCCATCGCCAGTCCGACGACGGGTTCAAGGCCATGCTGAATGCCGTCCGCTACGGGCGCGTCACCGCCGAGATCGCCGGGGTGCTCAACACCCAGGGCGCGCGGACGCCGCCCGATCCCGAGCCGGGTGAAGTGCCGATGATCACGCTCGCCACGCGCAACGACATCGTGAACAGCATCAACAGTCGACACCTGGCTGCACTGCCGGGTAAGGAGCAGACCGCGCGCGCAGAGGTGAGCGGAGACTTCGGGAGGGGCGAGGCCGCGCTCCCCGCCGAGTCGGAGCTGAAGCTCAAGGTCGGCGCGCAGGTCATGTTCCTGCGCAACGACACCGCGATGTCTGGCGAGCCGCCGCGCTGGGTCAACGGCACGATCGGGACGGTGGTGCGCATCCTCGGAAGTGCCGTGCGGGTCGACATCGACGGCGAGGAGGTCGACGTCGAGCCCGCCGTATGGGAACGGTTCCGCTACGCGTACGACCAGAACACCAAGAAGCTCACCCGCGACGTGGTGGCCGAGTTCACGCAGTTCCCGCTGCGGCTGGCGTGGGCGGTCACGATCCACAAGTCGCAGGGCAAGACCTACGAGCGCGCGATCATCGACCTCGGCTCCGGAGCGTTCGCACCGGGACAGACGTACGTGGCTCTCAGCCGACTGACCTCGCTCGAGGGGCTCTACCTGTCGCGTCCGCTGCGCCCCCGCGACATCCGCGTGGACGAGGACGTGCGTCGGTTCATGCGCGACGCCTGGCTGGCCGCATCGACGCCGGAGCTGCCGAAGAGCTGAGCGCGGGTCAGGCGGCGGCGCGTGCGCGGTCGAGGTCTTCGAACAGCTCGGTGTTGAAGCGGTAGGCGAGCAGCACCTCGTCGATCACGCGCTCGCGCTCGGCATCGTCCCACGGCGCGGCGTCGAGCTGCTCGCGGTACACGTCCTTGAACGCGGCGGGGTCGGCGATGTCGTCGAACAGGTAGAAGCCGATGCCGTTGGTCTCGAAGCCGAAGCGGCGAGCCATCACGCGTCCGATGAAGATCCCGCCGGACAGGTCGCCGAGGTAGCGGGTGTAGTGGTGCGCGACGAAGCCGCCGGCCCAGGTGGCGCCGACCTGCCGGATGCGGTCGACGTAGCGCTGCGTCGTCGGCAGGGCGACGATCCGCTCGCGCCAGTCGGCTCCGAGCAGGAACTCGAGGTCGGCTTCGAGCGCCGGGAGCCGGGTGAGCTTGTCGGTGATGAAGACGGAGGCCACGGGATCCTGGCGCATGCGGTCACCTGCGGATTCGAGCGCCTCGTAGATGAAGTAGTGCTGAGCGACGAGCGAGATGTAGTCCTCGCGAGACCCTTCGCCCTTCAGGAGGTCGGACATGAAGCCGGCGGTCTCGCTGCGGGAGTGCGATCCGGACGAACGCTCGCGCAGGGCGGCGGAGAAGGAGAGGATCTCGGGCATGAGGCAAGTGTAAGGCTTGCCTTACCTCAGGGGAAGTCCGAGTCGGCAGGCGTGCGCAGTCGCCAGGCGTGCGCAGTCGTCAGGCGTGCGGTCGGGGCTCGACGCCCAGGCGCGCGCACGCGGCGTCGTAGAGTGCCACGACCTCCCGGCGCACGGACGGGCGGTCGGCGATCGGACCGCCGGGCCACGGCACGCGCAGCTCGGTCACGATGCCGTCGCGGGTGATGTCCCATG
>NZ_LSJW01000310.1:0-1099 GCF_001557335.1 Microbacterium sp. CCH5-D1 | reverse complement strand
TTCGGCGGGCTCGGCCTCTCCTTCAGCACTCCCGCCGTGGTGCTGGCGCAGACCTTCGTCGCGCTGCCCTTCCTGGTCCTGGCCGTCGAGGGTGCCGTGCGCACGTCGGGCGTGGACCACGAGCGCACGGCCGCGGCCCTCGGAGCCGGACGATGGACGATCCTGCGCCGCATCACCCTGCCGATCGCGGCACCGGGGATCGTGGCTGGCGTCGTGCTGTGCTTCGCGCGGGCGATCGGCGAATTCGGTGCGACGGCGCTGTTCGCAGGCAATCGACCGGGAGTCACCCAGACGATGCCGCTCGCGATCTACACCGCGTTCAACGGTGCGGGAGTCTCGCAGGGCACGGCGGTAGCGCTCGCCCTGCTGCTGCTCGCGACCGCCATCGTCGTGCTGCTTCTCGTGCGCGGCTGGCGACCAGGGGCCGCACGATGACGGGAAGGGAGACCCGGGCCGAGGCGCCGGGGCTGCGCGCACACATCGTGGTCGATCGCGAGCACTTCGCCGTCGACGTCGCTCTGCAGGTGGCGGTGGGGGAGACCATGGCCATCATGGGGCCCAGCGGCGCGGGCAAATCGACCCTGCTGCACGCACTCGCGGGCCTCGAGCCGCTGAGCGCGGGAGAGATCGAGGTCGCCGGCCGGGTCGTCGACCGCGTCGCCTCACCACGGGTGCGGACGCCGCCGATGAACCGCGGGGTCGTGCTGCTCGGCCAGGATGCGCGTCTGTTCCCGCACCTGTCCGTCCGCGAGAACGTCGCCTTCGGCCCTCGGGCGGCAGGCACGGACGCCCGTGCCGCGCGAGACTCTGCCGATGAGTGGCTCGCACGCGTCGGGCTCGCCGGATCCGGGGACCGGATGCCGCGTGAGCTCTCGGGTGGTGAAGGGCAGCGCGTGGCCGTCGCCAGGGCGCTCGCCGCCTCTCCGCGCGCGGTGCTGCTCGACGAACCGCTGGTGGCGCTCGACCCGGTGACGGCGGGCGAGATCCGACAGATGCTGCGCGACCAGCTCGCCGGGGTCACCACGATCGCGGTCACCCACGATGCCGCTGATGCTGTCGCGTTGGCCGAGCGCCTCCTGGTCGTCGAGTCGGGGCGGGT
>NZ_LSJW01000309.1:0-18041 GCF_001557335.1 Microbacterium sp. CCH5-D1 | reverse complement strand
GCCGGCGGCAAGAACGTCGCACCCGCCGCGCTCGAGGACCCGATCCGCGCGAACCCGATCATCGGCCAGGTCGTCGTGGTCGGCGACCAGCGTCCGTTCATCTCGGCCCTGGTGACGCTCGACCCCGAGATGCTCCCGACATGGCTCGCGAACAACGGACTCGAGGGCACGATGTCGCTCGCCGATGCTTCGAAGAACGCGGCGGTGCGCGCGGAGGTGCAGCGTGCGGTCGATGCCGCGAACGGCCGTGTCTCGCGCGCGGAGTCGATCCGCAAGTTCACGATCCTCGACTCCGAGTGGACGGAAGCCTCCGGTCACCTGACGCCGAAGCTCTCGATCAAGCGCAACATCATCATGAACGACTTCGCCGACGAGATCGCCGCGATCTATGACGAGCCCGTCGCCACCACGAACGTGCCGATCGGCGGCTGACCCTGAGGACACGAAGAAGGGCCCCGCAGGTGCGGGGCCCTTCTTCGTGTGCTCATCAGAACCAGGAACTCTCCCGCACCTCCCGCATCGCGATCTTGCGCGTTTCCGGGTCGAGGCGAGTCAGGAAGAGCTTGCCGTCCAGGTGATCGGTCTCGTGCTGCAGAGCCTGGGCGAGGAGGCCCTCGCCTTCGAGGACCACCGGGTTGCCGTCGAGGTCGATTCCCTCCACGCGTGCCCATGGATGGCGCTGCGCGTCGTGCCACAGGCCGGGAACCGAGAGGCAGCCCTCCCCCGTCGGCTCGGGCTCGCCGCGGACTTCGGTCAGCACGGGGTTGAGGACATATCCGATGTCACCGTCGATGTTGTAGCTGAACGCGCGCAGGGCGACGCCGATCTGAGGCGCGGCCACGCCTGCGCGCCCGGGGAGCTCGACGGTATCGACCAGGTCTGCGACGAGGGCGCGCACTCCGTCGTCGATCTCCTCGATCGGGGCGCAGACCGTGCGCAGGACGGGGTCGCCGAAGATGCGGATCTCGCGGACGGCCATCAGGCGGCCTTCGCCCGGAGGCCCTCGACGAGCAACGCGGCGAGTTCGCGGGCGGCGATCCGTGTCTCCGGCAGGAGGTTGGCGAACACGATCGCCCCTCCCCCGGCGATCTGCGGGTCGTACGGCACGCGGACGACACTCCGGGCCCGCGTGGCGAAGTGCGCCTGCAGTTCGTTCAGACGCACGAGCGGAGCGCCCGGCGTGGACTGATTGAGGACGACGATCGCCTCCCGCGCCTGCTCCGCGTACCCGTTGGTCTCGAGCCACGTGAGCGTTTCGGATGCGAGTCTCGCCTCGTCCACGCTGAGCCCCGAGACGATGACGATCTGATCCGCCAGGTCGAGGGTCGCCGACATCACCGAGTGGACGATCCCCGTCCCCGTGTCGGTGAGGACGAGCGAGTAGTAGTGAGCGGCGACGTCCGCGACGTCGCGGTAGTCGCTGTCGCTGAAGGCCTCAGCGATGCGCGGGTCGGCATCGGAGGCCAGGACGTCGAGGCGTGTCGCGTCACGCGCAACGATCGCGGAGATGTCGTGGTAACCCCTGACGTCGTCGTGGATCCGGACGAGGTCGCGCACCGACTTGCTGTGGTTCGGTCGCACGATCCGCTCCGCGAGCGTGCCACGGTCGGGGTTCGCGTCGACCGCGATCACCCGGTCCTCACGCGCATCGGCCAGGGCCATGCCCAGGAGCGCGGTGATCGTGGTCTTGCCCACCCCTCCCTTGCGGGAGAGCACCGGCACGAAGCGCGCTCCGCCCGCGATCGGCGCCGCGATCCGCGCGGAGAGGGCTTTGCGCTCCCGCGCGCGGCGCCCGTCGCCGATGTTGATCCGCCGGCCGGAGACCGCGTACAGCAGATGACTCCACGCTCCCTCAGGCTCGGGCTTGGTGATCTGATGCGGATCGAGCAGTCGGTCTGCCGTCAGCAGATCAGCGGATTCGCGTGAGGATTCGCCCAGCTCATCCAGGCGCTTCGACGTGAGTGTCACGTCCGCGCGACCCGCCGGGCGTGCCGGCTGGACCACGACGGGCCTCTCTTCGGGGATGGACACGGTGGTCTCCTTCTCAGCGGGTGTCCGCACGGCGGGTGCCGGTGCAGATGCCGTCGTCTCGGTCCGGGCCTGAGCGAGGAAACGCGCCGCAGCCTCTTCCTCGGCAGCCTCTTCCTCGGCAGTCTCTTCTGCGGCAGCCGCTTCCTCGGCAGCACGCTCACGAACGGCGTCGGGATCGTCGGCGATCGAGTCGCCGGGCTCCTCGTCATCGACGATCACGGCATCGATGACGGCGTCCGCATGCGGACGCGAACCGATCGCTGTCGCATCGATCGCGATCGGCTCGATCACGGGCGAATCGATCACACCGGTGACGACATCGGGCTCTGCGGGCGGCTCCTCCGCCGACGCCGCATCGATCGAGGGTGCCTCGGGCAACGGCTTCGTCTTCGTCTTCGTCTTCGCCGGAAACGCCGTCTCCTGTTCGACGGCAGGCACCGGATCGATCACGAGGTCTCCGATGACCTCGCCGTCGATCACCTCGTCGTCGGCGAGATCGTCGTCCTCGTTCATGGGCAGGGTCACACGGACCTGGGCCGTCCCGCCGAGGATGCCGATACCGGCCGTGTCGAGAGACGCGGCTTCGTCGAGCACCCCCAGCGAGTCGTCCTCGGGGTCGGTGGTGTTCTTCGGTGTCACGATGTCGCTCCAAGCCTGCGCGAGCCCCGGGTGCGCACGGATGCGCGGCCCTCGCCCGCACAAGATTAGTGCGCCGGGCGGATCACGACCAAAAGATCTCCGGCGTCCACCTGCTGCGTCTCGGCGATGGCGTGCCGCTCGATGACACCGTCGACGGGTGCGGTGATGGCCGCCTCCATCTTCATCGCCTCGATGGATGCGACGGGTTCACCGGCGTGCACGGTGGCCCCCACCTCGGCCTTCAACGTGACGACACCGGAGAACGGTGCGGCGACCTGGCCGGGAACCGAGGTGTCCGCCTTCTCCACCTCGATCGCATCGACCTTGACCGCGCGATCACGGACGAACACCGGACGAAGCTGCCCGTTGAGGGTGGTCATGACCGTGCGCATGCCCTTGTCATCCGCGTCGCCGATGGCCTCGAGTCCCACGTAGAGCCGCACGCCCCGGTCGATCTCGACCTGATGCTCCTGGCCGGCGACGAGGCCATAGAGGTAGTCGCTGGTGTCGAGCACCGAGAGGTCGCCGAACAGTTCACGGCGCTCGGCGAACTCCGCACTCGGCGCAGGGAACAGCAGGGTGTTGAGCCGCGCTCTGCGCTCAGAGCTGGTGCCACCGAGCGCTGCTTCATCGTCCGCGGTGATCGCCGTGATCCCGGTGCGCACCGACCGTCCTGCGAGGACCTTGGTACGGAACGGCTCTGGCCATCCGCCGGGAAGGTCGCCGAGTTCACCAGCCATGAATCCGACGACCGAGTCCGGCACGTCGTACTTCTCGGGGTTGGCCTCGAAGTCGGCCGGATCGGCTTTCACCGCCGCGAGATGGAGCGCGAGGTCTCCGACGACCTTCGACGACGGCGTGACCTTGGGCACCCGCCCGAGGATGCGGTCCGCGGCGGCGTACATGTCCTCGATGAGTTCGAAGTCGTCGGCCAGACCGAGTGCCTTCGCCTGCTGCCGGAGGTTGGAGAGCTGGCCGCCGGGGATCTCGTGGTGGTAGACACGGCCCGTGGGTCCGGGCAGTCCCGACTCGAAAGGCGCATACTGGCGACGGACCGCCTCCCAGTACGGCTCCAGGTCGGAGACCGCTCCCAGGGAGATGCCGCTGTCGCGCTCCGTGTGGGCGAGCGCAGCCACCAGGGACGACAGCGAGGGCTGGCTCGTGCTCCCCGAAAGGGGTGCCGATGCGGCGTCCACCGCGTCGACGCCGGCCGCGCTGGCGGCGAGAAGCGTGGCGAGCTGGCCTCCGGGGGTGTCGTGCGTGTGCAGATGCACGGGCAGGTCGAAGCGCTCGCGCAGCGCCGTCACCAGCTTGGCCGCCGCCGCGGGTCGCAGCAGACCAGCCATGTCCTTGATGGCGATGATGTGCGCGCCAGCTTCGACGATCTGATCCGCCAGGCCCAGGTAGTAGTCGAGCGTGTAGAGGTCTTCTGCCGGATCGAGCAGGTCACCGGTGTAGCAGAGCGCGACCTCGGCGACGGCGGTCCCCGTGTTGCGGACGGCCTCGATCGCCGGACGCATCTGCTCGACGTCGTTGAGGGCGTCGAAGATGCGGAAGATGTCCACCCCGCTGGCGGCCGCCTCGGCGATGAACGCCTCGGTCACCGCGGTGGGGTACGGGGTGTATCCGACCGTGTTGCGCCCGCGCAGCAGCATCTGGATCGCCACGTTCGGGAGCGCGGCCCTGAGCTTGTCGAGTCTCTCCCAGGGGTCTTCGCCGAGGAAGCGCAGCGCGACGTCGTATGTCGCCCCTCCCCACGCCTCGACCGACAGCAACTCGGGAGTCAGCCGTGCGAGATAAGGAGCCGCGGCGACGAGGTCCTTCGTGCGCACACGCGTGGCGAGGAGGGACTGATGCGCGTCACGGAAGGTGGTGTCGGTGATCGCCAGCGCCGTCTGCGCACGGAGACTGCGGGCGAAACCCTCCGGTCCCCGTTCGAGAAGCCTCTGGCGAGAGCCCGGAGCCGGCTCGGTCGTCAGATCGACGGAAGGAAGCTTGGCGACCGGATCGATGACGCCGGGGTGTGCACCGTGCGGCTTGTTCACCGTGACGTCGACCAGCCAGTTGAGCAGCTTCGTTCCACGGTCCTTCGAAACCCGGCCACGCAGCAGCTCTGGACGCTCATCGATGAAGGACGTGCTGACGTCACCAGCGATGAACGCGTCATCTTCCAGGAGAGCCTGGAGGAAGGGGATGTTGGTGGAGACACCCCGGATGCGGAACTCCGCGAGCGCTCGACGTGCGCGGGCGACCGCCGCAGGGAAGTCACGACCGCGGCACGTGAGCTTCGCGAGCATCGAGTCGAAGTGAGGGCTGATCTGTGCGCCCTGGTGCACCGTGCCGCCGTCGAGACGGATGCCGGCGCCTCCCGGCGAGCGGTAGGTGGTGATCTTGCCGGTGTCAGGACGGAATCCCTGAGTGGGATCCTCCGTCGTGATCCGGCATTGGAGCGCCGCTCCGCGCAGGTGCAGATTCTGCTGCTGCAGACCGAGGTCGGCGAGGGTCTGGCCGGAGGCGATGCGCATCTGGCTCTGCACGAGGTCGACGTCGGTGACCTCCTCTGTGACCGTGTGCTCGACCTGGATGCGCGGATTCATCTCGATGAAGACGACCTCGCCCGTGCGCTCCCCCGCGGTCTCCAGCAGGAACTCGACGGTTCCCGCGTTCTCGTAGCCGATCGACCGGGCGAAGGCCACGGCGTAGCCGTGCAGCGCCGTCCGCACGCTGTCGTCGAGGTTCGGCGCCGGAGCGATCTCCACGACCTTCTGGTGGCGCCGCTGCACCGAGCAGTCGCGCTCGAACAGGTGGACCGTCTCACCCGTCTTGTCGGCGAGGATCTGCACCTCGATGTGCCGAGGGCGCACGACCGCCTGCTCGAGGAACATCCGGGCGTCGCCGAACGCGCTCGCAGCTTCCCGCATCGCCTCCGCGAGAGCGGGTGCGAGATCACCTGCCGTCTCGACACGACGCATCCCGCGGCCTCCACCACCGGCCACGGCCTTGGCGAACAGCGGGAAGCCGATCTCCGCCGACTGGGCGACGAGTGCATCGACGTCGTCGGAGGCTTCTGTGGATCGCAGCACCGGCACTCCGGCCTCGACCGCGTGCCGCTTCGCCTCGACCTTGTTCCCCGCCATCTCGAGCACATTCGAGGGTGGGCCGATGAACACGATGCCGTTCGCTGCGGCCTTCTCGGCGAGCTCCGGGTTCTCGGAGAGGAACCCGTACCCGGGGTAGATCGCATCGGCGCCGGACTCCAGCGCGACCCGGATGATCTCGTCGACATCGAGGTAGGCGCGGACGGGATGACCGCGTTCGCCGATCTCATAGGCCTCATCGGCCTTCAGCCGATGCACGGAGCCGCGATCTTCGTAGGGGAACACCGCGACGGTGCGCGCTCCCACTTCGACTGCCGCACGGAAGGCGCGGATCGCGATCTCGCCGCGATTCGCCACAAGGATCTTCTGGAACATGCACACCTCTGGAAGCTCGATGCGCAGCTTTTTCGATGCGCATGGGGCGGGGCTGAGTGTTCCCCCAGCCTAGGGGAAGGTAACGTTGTCTCCGTGCACGTACTCAGCGTCAGCTCTCTCAAGGGAGGCGTCGGCAAGACGACCGTGACACTCGGGCTGGCCTCAGCGGCTTTCGCCCGAGGAGTCCGGACGCTCGTCGTCGACCTCGACCCGCAGTCCGACGTCTCCACCGGGATGGACATCCAGGTGGCCGGACGACTCAACATCGCCGATGTCCTGGCGAACCCGAAGGAGAAGGTCGTCCGTCAGGCGATCACGTCCAGCGGGTGGGCGAAGGTGCACCCCGGGACGATCGATGTCCTCATCGGCAGTCCCTCCGCGATCAATTTCGACGGCCCGCACCCGAGCGTGCGCGACGTGTGGAAGCTGGAGGAGGCTCTCGCATCCGTCGAGTCCGAGTACGACCTCGTGCTCGTCGACTGCGCACCGTCGCTGAATGCCCTGACCCGCACGGCGTGGGCGGCGAGCGACCGCGTCATGGTCGTCACCGAGCCCGGCCTCTTCTCCGTCGCCGCAGCCGACCGTGCCCTCCGCGCGATCGAGGAGATCCGCCGCGGTCTCTCGCCGCGACTCCAGCCGCTCGGCATCGTAGTGAACCGCGTGCGTCCGCAGTCCATCGAGCACCAGTTCCGCATCAAGGAGCTCCGCGACATGTTCGGCCCTCTCGTGCTCTCCCCCCAGCTTCCGGAACGCACGTCTCTGCAGCAGGCGCAGGGCGCCGCCAAGCCCCTGCACATCTGGCCGGGCGACTCCGCTCAGGAACTCGCCGCCGACTTCGACCAGCTGCTCGACCGCATCATCCGCACCGGACGCATCGCCGTGCCCGAGAGCGGTCAGCAGAGCTGACACGTCCGACGCACACAGCGAAACGGCCGCCCTCTTCGAGGACGGCCGTTTTCTGTCTGTGGGTGAGGCGCTGTATCACGCCGAGCGCTTGGTCCGGCGCGCCGACAGCTCGTCGACCGGGTCGGGCGCCGTCGCGTCGAAGGAGACGAGCGTCGACTCCACCTCGCGGAGGACCTTGCCGACGGCGATGCCGAACACACCCTGCCCGCGGCTGACGAGGTCGATGACCTCGTCGTTCGACGTGCAGAGGTAGACCGAGGCTCCGTCGCTCATGAGCGTGGTTCCGGCCAGGTCGCGGATACCGGCACGCCGGAGCTCTTCGACGGCCGTGCGGATCTGCTGCAGCGAGATGCCGGTGTCGAGAAGGCTCTTCACCAGCTTGAGGACGAGGATGTCACGGAAGCCGTAGAGACGCTGCGAGCCGGAGCCGTTCGCGCCGCGCACGGTGGGCTCGACCAGCTCGGTGCGCGCCCAGTAGTCGAGCTGACGGTAGGTGATACCGGCGGCACGCGCTGCGACCGCACCACGGTAGCCGACCTCGTCATCCATGGCCGGGAGTCCGTCGGTGAAGAGGAGTTCGGGTACGAACCGCGGGTCGCCTGCGAGCTCATCCGCATTCATCTGAAATCCTCTCTGGAACGGTTTCTTCCACGGTAGAGCAGTGCCAGGGCACCGGCAATCACATCCGTGTGGCGGCGAAGGTGTGTCGCAATCAGTTCGTTACGAAAGCACGCGCGAGAGCGCATCCTTGACGAAGAGCGATCGCACCTCGTCGATGCGCGAGGCCAGTTCGGGGGCGAGTTCGCTGGCCTTCGCCCGTGACGCGGCGTCGGTCCGGCGCAGCAGCGCGGACATGGCGGATTCGATCAGGGCGACCTCACGTTCGGCGCCCTGACGCAGCGAGCGCAGGTGCCGTGGCTCGATGCCGTGGCGGTCGAGCGCGACCAGGCCGCGCAGCAGCGTCACGGTCGCCTCGGGATAGCTCTCCTGCGCGGTGATGACCCCTGTGCTGATCGCGTCGTTGAGAAGCTGCGGTCCCGCTCCCGCCGCGGCGAGGAGTTCGTCTCGGCGATAGCGACGGGGCGACGGGGCGATCGACGGCGGTGGCAGCAGCGGGGTCGAGTCCCCGGCGGCATCGGCCTCGTCGAGTTGCTCGCGGATCACGCTCAACGGAAGGTAGTGATCGCGCTGCAGGGTGAGCCCGAGACGGAGACGCTCGATGTCGGACGCCGAGAACTTCCGGTAGCCGGAGTCCGTGCGAGAAGGACTGACGATGCCCTGCACCTCGAGGAACCGCAGTTTGCTGGAGGTCAGGTCGGGAAACTCCGGGGTGAGCCTCGCGAGCACCTGACCGATACTCAGCAGGCCCGCGGACGCAGAGCGTTCGCGGGCGGGAGAGGCCGCCATCAGGCGTTCGCCGCCTGGCGGTCCTGCGGGGAGGCGAAGAAGTTCAGACGGAACTTGCCGACGCGGAGTTCGGAGCCGTCAGCCAGAGTGCTGCGGTCGACGCGCTCACCGTTGACATAGGTGCCGTTGAGCGAGCGCTGGTCGATGATCTCGAACGTCGATCCCGTGCGGGTGATCTCCGCATGCCGACGGGAGACGGTCACATCGTCGAAGAAGATGTCGGCCTCGGGGTGGCGACCCACGGTCGTCACATCGGTGTCGAGGAGGTACCGTGCCCCGGCGAGAGCGCCGGAACGGACCAGCAGAAGAGCCGATCCTGCAGGCAGCGCGGCGATGGCCGTCTGCTCGACGTCGGTGAGCTCCACACCGAACGGCACGAAGGACAGATCGGAATCGTGTCCGAACGTCTGCGTCACGTCGTGTCTCTGCTCACCGGAACGGTGGATCGCGGCTTCTCCGGCCGGTCGGCTGTCGCTGTCAGTCACTGTGCCCTCCTGGTTGTCCAGACTAACGGATGCCGAGGGGCTCGCGGGAGGGCGCATCCACACTCAGCCGTCCCATACCGAGGATTCATAGGCTGTACTCGTGAAGACCAAAGCTCTGAGCCGCTCGGCCGCACCGATCGCCCTCGCCGCGACCCTGCTCGCCGCCTTCCTCGTGTTCCTCTCCCCGCTATCGGCCTCGGCGCACGACGCGCTCGTCTCGTCGTCACCGGCAGCCGACGAGTCGGTCGAGACGGTCCCCGACACGCTGACCCTCACCTTCAGCGCGAAGCTGATCGGCGGCGAGGGCGCGACCGAGGTCGTCGTGACCGACCCCGCGGGGAACCCGATCACGGACGGGCCGGCGACGGTCGACGGTGCGATCGTCACGCAGCCCCTGCAGGGCGCGGGACCGGCCGGTGCCTATCACGTGATCTGGAAGGTCGTGTCGAGCGACGGGCACCCCACCTCCGGCGAGTACTCCTTCACCGTGACCGTGGGGGACGAAGGAGCCGCCACGGAGGAGCCCAGCGCCGCACCGACGACGGCCGCGCCGACCGCGGAGCAGACGGCATCCCCCGAGGTGACGAGCACGCCGACCGCGAACGCAGATGACGAGGCGGGTGGATCGGCGGCGATCTGGATCGTCGCGATCCTCGCTGTGCTCGTGGTCGCCGGCGTGGTCGTCTGGATCGTCATGAGCCGCCGCCGAGGCGCGGCCGCGACCGATTCCGACACCCCCTCGGAGCGATAGGCTTAAGGCATGCCACACTACGACGTCGTCATCCTTGGTGCAGGTCCTGGCGGATACGTCGCTGCGGTTCGCAGCGCGCAGCTCGGTCTCTCCACCGCCATCATCGAGGAGAAGTACTGGGGTGGTGTCTGCCTCAACGTCGGCTGCATCCCCTCCAAGGCGCTCCTGAAGAACGCGGAGCTTGCGCACACCCTGAACCACAAGGCCGACTTCTTCGGGATCTCCGGCGAGTTCACGATCGACTTCGGCAAGGCGTTCGACCGCAGCCGCGAGGTCGCGGAGGGTCGTGTCAAGGGAATCCACTTCCTGATGAAGAAGAACAAGGTGACCGAGTACAACGGTCGCGGCACCTTCACCGGCCCCAAGGCGATCTCGGTCGCCAAGGCCGACGGCTCCACCGAAGAGGTCACGTTCGACAACGTGATCATCGCCACCGGCTCCAAGGTGCGTCTGCTCCCCGGTGTCACGCTCAGCGAGAACGTCGTCACCTACGAAGAGCAGATCATGACCCGGGACCTGCCCGAGTCGATCGTCATCGTCGGCGCCGGCGCCATCGGCATGGAGTTCGCCTACGTCCTGACGAACTACGGCGTCAAGGTGACCATCATCGAGTTCCTCGACCGCGCACTCCCCAACGAGGATGCGGACGTGTCGAAGGAGATCACGAAGCAGTACAAGAACTACGGCGTCGACATCCTCACCTCGACCAAGGTCGAGTCGGTCGTCGACAACGGCTCGTCCGTCACCGTCACCTACACCGGCAAGGACGGACAGCAGTCGTCGATCGAGGCCGGCAAGGTTCTCATGTCGGTCGGGTTCGCCCCGAACATCGAGGGCTTCGGCCTGGAGAAGACCGGCGTGAAGCTGACCGAGCGCGGCGCGATCGACATCGACGACCACATGCGCACCAATGTGGAGGGCATCTACGCGATCGGCGATGTGACCGCCAAGCTGCAGCTCGCCCACGTGGCCGAGGCCCAGGGTGTGGTCGCGGCCGAGACCATCGGCGGCGCCGAGACCCAGACGCTGGGCGACTACCGCATGATGCCGCGTGCGACGTTCTGCTCCCCGCAGGTCGCCTCGTTCGGCCTCACCGAGCAGCAGGCCAAGGACGAGGGACGCGAGATCAAGGTCGCGACCTTCCCGTTCATGGCGAACGGCAAGGCACACGGCCTCGGCGAGCCGGTCGGCTTCGTCAAGCTGATCGCCGACGCCGAGCACCTCGAGCTCATCGGCGCGCACATGATCGGCCCCGATGTGTCGGAGCTCCTCCCCGAGCTGACGCTCGCACAGAAGTGGGACCTCACGGCTCTCGAGCTGGCCCGCAACGTGCACACGCACCCGACGCTGTCGGAGGCGCTGCAGGAGGGCTTCCACGGCCTCGCAGGCCACATGATCAACTTCTGATCGAGACTCCGCAGAAGGCCCGGTCCGCGCACAGCGGACCGGGCCTTCTGCATCCCGGAGCCGGCGTCAGATCCCGCGCATCGTGAGCAGACCCGTCGTCCAGCCCCGCAACGGCTCCGAACCGAGGGCGCGCATCACCAGCTCCCTGCCCTGCACGACCGCAGCCGGCGCCGGCGCGCCCATCGACATGTAGAACCTCGAGCGTCGTCCGGCCATGGCGGCAACCCGGCGCACGCGATGGTCGTAGGCGGCGAGGTCGGGAACCCGTGTCGGGAGGGAACGGACGAGCTGCTCGGCGAGGCGCACGGCGTCGACCCACCCCAGGTTCATCCCCTGCCCTCCGATCGGGCTGACCTCGTGCGCGGCATCACCCAGGAGCACGGCCCTCCCCCGATGCACCCGTGTGGCCATGTGCTGCGCGGCGACGAACGACGCCGGTTGCGCGCCCACCGGGAGCTCGAGGTCGATCCCGGTGCGCTGCCGGACGGCCGTGCGGAAGCCCGCTGCGGAACCGACCCCCTCGTCCCCCTCCCTCACCACCCATCGGCGCCGCCCACCCGGCAGCGGGAAGCACTCGACGAGTCCATCCGGCTCGCAGTGCAGGATCGCGCGGTCACCCGGAGTCTCGTCGTGCACGTCGAGCATCGAATACGACCCGCGCCCCGGCCGAGGACGCCAGCCGATCCGCAGGTCACCGCGCAGTCGGCTCCGCACCCCGTCGGCGACCACCACCATCGATGCGGTGACCTCGCGTGATCCTTCGATCGTCTCCGTCGCGACGACGACCTCGTCATTGGTCTGGCGCACCTCGCGCACCTCGCAGCCGACGACCAGAGCGTCGGGAGCGAGCGCGCGCAGACGGGAGCGCAGCACCGCATCCGTGTGAGGTTGCGGAAGCACCAGGACCGGGCGGTCGCGGTCGAAGGTCAGCGTCGCCAGAGTCCGCCGACGGCTACGCACCTCGCCGCCCGCGAGTCGCAGCGCCTCCGCCCGCACCTCGCCGCCGACCCCTGCCGCGTCCAGGGCATCCAGGCCGGGACGGTGGATGCCGATGGCTCTGGTCCGGTCGTCGGTCCCCGTCCGCCGCTCGCAGATCGTCACCCGCAGCCCCTCCTGCGCCAACAGACAGGCCAGCAGCAGACCGACAGGACCCGCACCGACGATCAGGACGTCATGTTCGGGCATGCGCTCCCACCCACCGCAGCTCCAGTCGAGAGGGCACGCCGCCGCGGACGACCCATCCGGGAGGAGCGATCGCCCTGAGCTCGGCCGTCGTGTACGAGCGGCGGATGCTGATGAGACCGTCCTCACGGATGAACGAGTCCGCGAGGAGGGTGCTCGAGATCGTCCAGGTGGCTGCGGAGAACAGCGCATGAGCGGTGCGGCTCCGGGCGATGTCACGGTGCGAGACCATCCCGCCGGGAGCGACGAGCCGCACGGAGTCGTCGAGCACCGTCCGCAGCTCGGCATCGTCGAGATGATGCAGCACGTGATTGGACAGCACCATGTCGTAGATCTCTCCCGCAGCCACCAGCTCGGTCGTGAGGGCACGACGGTAGCGGATGCCCGCGCCGCGATCGTGCGCCGATGCCCAGCGGATCGCCCGCACGTCGGCGTCGAGCGCGGTGACCTCTGCATCGAAGCCGTCCCGACGCAGTCTCCAGGCGAGCAGCCGACAGAGATCTCCCCCACCCGCACCGATGTCAAGGATACGCAAGGCGCGCGACTGCTCCCTGGCGTGCGCGGCCCGTGGCCGGACGTCACGCCGGTAGAGGCTACCCGGGCGGGAGACCAGAGCGTTCACGAACCCGAACCGCCCATAGGTCCGGGCCAGCATCCGCGCATCGGCGTCCGGGGCGTCCATCAACTCGCGGGTGTCGACGTCCCGCGTCGTGAGAGGCCGGGTCATGAACGAGGCGGTGCCACGACGGTCATCAGCGCGCTCTCGGCGGTCAGCCCCGGCCCGAAAGCCATCGCGGAGACGCGGTCACCGGCACGGGCACCCTCCTCCTCGAGGATCCGTTTCAGGATGAACAGCACGGTCGCGCTGGACATGTTGCCGTTGTTCCGCAGCACCTCCCTGGCCGGGTGCAGTTGAGCGTCGCTGAGGTTCAGCCGCTCCTGCACCTTGTCGAGGATGCTGCGTCCGCCCGGATGGATGGCCCAATGCTGCACGGCTTCCCCCACGCCGCCGCCTTCGAAGGCCTGCCCGAGGTCCTCTTCCGGACTGTACAGCGGCCGGAGCGCACCGATGATGGTCTCGCCGATGATCTGCGGGACGGCCGTGGAGAGGATCATCTCGAAACCGGTGTCTCCGATCGTCCAGGCCATGTCCTTCTCGCCTTCCGGCGCGATCGCGGTGTGGAAGCGATCCAGGCGCAATGCGGGAACCGGGGAGGGGAGGTCGCGTGCCGTGACGATTCCGGCGGCCGCACCGTCGGCGAACAGCGAAGACGCGACGATCGTGTCGGGGTTCTCCGAGGTGCGAAGGTGAAGGGTGCACAGTTCGACGCTCACGACCAGGACGACCGCGTTCTCGTCCGCGGCGCAGAACTGACTCGCGGCCCGGAGCGCCGGCATCGACGCATAGCAGCCCATGAATCCGAAGTGGAAGCGCTGCACGGCATCGGGGAGGCCGAGCGCGCGCACGATCTCGTACTCGGGACCAGGGGCGTGGAACCCGGTGCAGGAGACCGTGATGACGTGTGTCACATCGGCGGGGCGGAGGTCGGGGTCGGCGTCGATCGCCCGCCGCGCGGCCTCGACGAAGAGCACGGTGGCCTCACGGGTGTAGAAGTCGTTGCGCGCTTTCGTGCCCGGAGCGAGCAGCATGCCCGTTCGGCGGTCGAAGAAGACGGGGTCGGTGACGTCCGAATCGGGTGACAGCTCATCGATCACCGTGTGGCGGGTGTCGATGCCCGAGACGTTGAACGAGGTCGTGACGATCCGTTGCGCGAGTCTTCCCAGGTCGGGCTGCTGTGCGAAGACGTCACGCACCTGCTCCTGCACGAGAACGGTGTCGGGGACGATCGTCTGCAGCGATCGAAGCACAGGCGTTCGGCTCATGGTGTCACTCAAGCACTGCGCACCGCTCGGGGGGAAGGGGTTGCGCCCGAGCGCTGTCCGCCCTAGACGCCGAGAGCTCTGGCGAGCTTCGACCCCGACGCCGACTCCGTGCCTCCGGCAGCAGCCACCGCCTGCTCCACCGCGTCGAAGAACGCGGTGCGTCCCGCCTCATCGGAGGGCGCGGCTGGACCGAGTTCCATCTCCCACTCACGCCATTCGCGCGTCACGTTCCCGCGCAGATCGGTCGCTCGCACCCGATCGTCGACGAACTCGGCGACCACCCCGTGCGGGCCGCTGAGCAGATAGGCGGTGCGGTCGTTCTCGATCCGGGCGAGCGGGGTGAGCGGAGCTGTCGTCCATTCGGAGATGGTCTCGGCCACGGCGGGAGGGAGCGTGTCGCCCTCTCCCAGCGGCCAGCCGAGTTCGAGTCGACCGTCTCCCTGTCGCGGCCCCTTTACGTGCCAGCCCTCGTCGGGGCCGCCGGTGCGACGACGCAGCGCCACTCCGGCACGCGAGAGAGTGCCGTCAGCGGTGTCGAAGTACCGGGCGTCCAGGGCGCGGACCTCTCCGGTGCTGACCGCCTCGACGCCGGGGATCCTCTCCCACCGGGGCAACGGGGTCTCGAGGTCGACGTCGTACTTGCGCTCGACCTCGACCGTGCGGGACGGCTCAGTCATCCTCGAGGGTGAGGTCCTCGAGCGACTCCTCGAACCAGTAGTCGACCTCGGTGGGGCCGTCGCCCTCTCCGGTGTTCTGCGGTTCGCCGCGGCGGTTGTACACCACCTGCGTCTCGCTGTAGGGGACGATCAGCTTGTCGTCCGCGTCGCCGAGGGGGATGATCTGCCCGTCGAGCGGGCCGCCGTGAAGTCGTGCGAGTGCCATGTGCTCAGGGTAGCCCCGTCGTCGCAGAATGCGGGCGAGGCGTGCGGGTTCAGCCGAGGGCGACTCCGAGCAGGGCGCCGGCGATCATCCAGGGCCCGAAGGCGATGCGGGTCGCTCCGTCGGCTCTGCGCAGCAGGATGAGCACCAGCGCATAGAGCGCGCCCAGCACGAATGCCGAGGCCGCCCCGATCATCAGCGCCTGCCAGCCGTGCCATCCCAGCACCAGGCCGATGACGGCGGCGAGCTTCACGTCTCCCCCGCCCATCCCCGCGCGGCTGACCATCCGCAGCACGGCATAGAAACCACCGAGGACCACAAGGCCGATAGCGGCGCGCACGGACGACGCCCACTGCCCTGCGGCGAGAGCATCGATCGACACGAGCACCAGGAGGACACCGAGCGTCGGCAGCACGATCCGATCGGGGAGACGGTGAGTGCGGGCGTCGATCACGATGAGCCAGCCTCCGACACCGATCAAGGCAGCATGCACGAGCGCGATGAGCGTGAGCCGGATGTCCATCCCGGCAGGTTAGGAGATCGAGGGAGCACTCTTCGACAGCCTGTGGACAACCCCCTGGCGGATGTCCGATGTACGAACTATCGTCGATCAGACGACTTGTTATATTAGAATATATCTTCGAGAAAGGATGCAGGTGATCGGGCTCGACGCAATCGCCTCGCTCTCCCCCACGGGCGACTCCCGTGCGGGAGAAGTGCTGCGGCTGCGTCGCGAGATCAGCCGGATGCAACGACGGCGCAGCGAACAGACGCTGCTGCCCCTCGACCCTGCTTTCGCCTCACTCCTTCCGGAAGGGGGACTGCAGACCGGCACCTCCTACTCCGTGTCCCCTTCACCGAGCCTCGTCCTCGCGCTGCTCGGCGCCGCGTCGCAGAAGGGGCTGTGGTGCGCCGTGGTCGGCATGCCGACCCTCGGCGTGGAAGCCGCAGCCGCATTCGGCATCGACCTCGCCCGCCTGATCCTCGTACCGACGCCGGGAGATCGCTGGCTCGCCGCGACATCCGCTCTGGCCGAGGTCGTGCCCCTGATCGTCGTCTCCCCCGGCTCGCGCGCACGAGACGCCGATGTCGCCCGGTTGAGCGCTCGTCTGCGCGATCGCGGTTGCACACTCCTCGTCACCGAGACACCGGGGGCGGAGCGCTGGCCACAGAGCGAAGGAACCATACGCCTGCATGACCCGCACTGGCACGGACTCGGCGCCGGATGGGGACTGCTCTCGGACTGCACGGTCACGGTGACCGCCCGGACACGGCACAGCCCTCGTCCGTCGAGCGTGCGCGTGCAGCTGCCAGGAGGACATGGTGCGGTCGAGACCGTCGGAGCCGAGCTCACCGCGCTGCCGGCGCTCGCTCCGGAGACCGCTTTCGTTCCGGAGACCGCCATATCGAGCGGATCCCCGCCACCTGAGCTCCTGCGATGGGCGGAAGCCGGATGAACAGCCCGCTCCGTGTGCTGGTGCTGTGGTTCCCCGATTGGCCGATGCGGGCGGCGCTCGGCATCGCTCCCCCGCACCCGCCCACCGCCCTGGTGCAGGCGAACACGATCGTCGCCTGCACCGCGTCCGCCAGGGAGCACGGTGTGCGCACCGGTCAGCGCCGCAGGATCGCGCAGGGGCACCTCGCCTCTTTGCGCGTGCTCTCCCACGACCCCGACCGCGACGAGCGGGCCTTCCTGCCGGTGCTGCACCTGATCGAGAAGCATGCGCCAGGGGTCACGCTGCTGCGACCGGGACTCGCGATCCTCCGCGCCAGAGGCATCTCCCGCTATCACGGAGGAGAAGCGGAAGCCGCCGAAGCCCTCACCGCCGTCCTGGCCGATGCAGGGTTCCCCGAGGTGCGGGTCGGCGTCGCCGACGGCCCGTTCACGGCTGAGATCGCGGCGCGCGGCACCGCACCATGCACAGTGGTGCCGCCGGGGGCGTCCGGAGAGTTCCTGGCACCGTATCCCGTCCAGGTGCTGCGCGACGAGCAGATCGCCGGACTCCTCGTCAGGCTCGGCGTGCGCACGCTCGGTGAATTCGCATCCCTCACCGCGCTCGACGTGCGCGACCGTTTCGGCGAGCACGGCGCCCGCTTGCACGCCCTCGCCGCCGGTGCCGACTCCCGTCCGCTGACGCCGCGCCCGCCCGATCCGGAGCTGGTGCGGGCCATCGAGTTCGACTCCCCGCTGGGGGGAACGGACCAGGTGGCCTTCGCGGTGCGTCAGACGGCGGACGCGGTGATGCTCGCTCTGGGCGACGCCTCCCTCGTCTGCACGGAGGTGCGGATCGATCTGACCGACGACAACGGCGCCGTCTTCTCCCGGTCCTGGCTGCATCCGACCTGTTTCGACGCCTCCGACCTCGTCGACCGGGTGCGCTGGCAGCTGGAATCCCTGGCCGCGCAGTCCGCGAAGGAGCCGGTCGACGAGGCGCGGGCGTTCGGCGGCATCGTGGCGGTGCGGATCGTTCCCGCGGCCGTGGACGATGCCGCGCACCACCAGCCGGGGCTCTTCGGCTCCGGCACGGATGAACGTCTGCACCATGCGGTCTCGCGCGTGCAGACCATGCTGGGCCATCAGGGTGTGGTCACCGCCGCCGTCGCCGGTGGTCGCTGGCTCGCGGATCGCCAGGTGCTCACCCCGTGGGGAGAGCGCACCGTCCCGCCCCGCGACCCCGGCTCCCCGTGGCCGGGGAGCCTTCCCGACCCCCTGCCGGCCGAGGTCTTCCGACCGCCGAGACCCATCGGCGTGTTCGCTGCGGACGAGAGCACCATCAGCGTCGATGAGCGGGGTTCGCTCTCGAACGACCCCGCCCGCATCGACGGATCCGCCGTGCAGGCCTGGGCAGGACCCTGGCCCGTGCACGAACGACGCTGGGCGCCAGGGGGCGGGAAGCGGGGACACCGGCTCCAGATCGTCGACGACGACGACCGTGCGTGGTTGGTGTTCTGCACCGGCGAGCGCTGGTGGGCCGAGGGGAGGTACCGCTGATGGGC
>NZ_LSJW01000308.1:0-537 GCF_001557335.1 Microbacterium sp. CCH5-D1 | reverse complement strand
GGTGAGCGGCGGTCGTGGTCCGGTCAGCGCCACTGCATCCCGTCGACGCCGTGGAAGCGCCAGGTGCCGGAGTCGGTGTACCGGCCGGGCTGCGCGTAGATGCCCTCGAGGTAGCTGAGGGCGCCGGTGTCGCCGCCGTTGCCCCAGGCGTCGATGAGTCCGCGCTGCTCGTCGTCGGTGAGGTGGATGTAGCTGTTCCCGTTGCGGTTGTAGCCCATGTCCTGGGGGTCGGCGGAGAGTCCCTGCACGCCGTGGACGATGAGGGTGCGGCGATCGCCGGGCAGGGCCGCCTTTGCGCGCTTGGCCATCTGCGTGCGGCCGCGCTTGGTGGTGACGGTCTGGCGGGTGCGGTCGGTGAGCTTTTTGAGGAGCTCGGGTCGCGGGTGGGAGTCGCCCTTGATCCAGCGCTGGACGGTGCGCTGGGAGACGCCGAGGCGGGTTGCGGCGGTCTTGGTGTCGATGGGGTGACGGTCGCTCTTGCCGGCGTAGAGGTAGCGGAGCATGCTCGCCGGCGAGGACGAGACGGTGGAGTAGTCC